>NZ_DCNR01000090.1:71210-88637 GCF_002322065.1 Dermacoccus sp. UBA1591
GATCACTGGATCCCACCTCGCAGGGTGAGTAGAACTACTCACGGCCGAGGCATGATCGAGACGTCTGCATCACGCGCATGGAAGGACAAGTGACGTGGCGAAGAACCAGGACAAGCGTGGCTCGAGCGACGACCCGGGCCCGTCGGTCAAGGACGACGAGATGTACGAGGCGCTGCGGCGCGAGGGCAACAGCAAGGAGAAGTCGGCCCGCATCGCCAACGCGGCCGCGAACTCGTCACGCAGCGCCGTTGGTCGCAAGGGCGGCGAGCACGGCAGCTACGACGACTGGACCGTCGACGAACTGCGTGAGCGCGCCCGCGAACTCGAGGTCGAAGGCCGCAGCACGATGACGAAGGACGAACTCATCGAGGCCCTGCGCGACGGGTGACGCCCGGCGCTCAGACGGCGGTTTCGATTGGACGCCCACCTTCTCGGCTGCCTCTCGGCGGATCGCCCACCTCGGCGCGCCGTGCGGGCAGCCGAGCGCGAGACCTTGCTCTCACATGTCATGAGGCACTCAGCGGGCGTTCTGGCGGCGTGCCTAGGCTGGGGACAAATCCGTTGTTCTCCAAGCGAATCGGGGTCAGCATGAGCACCATCACGACGAAGATCGCCGACACGCTGGGCAAGCTACCGGACCAGACGGCCGCCTTCCTCGCGGACGGTTACCTGTTCCAGAGCCGCGTCCGCGAGGCGCGCGGGCGCGACGCCGGCGACGGGCGTCCGCTCGGTCTGCGCATGCTCGGCAAACCAGCCCTCCTCGTGCGCGGGCGCGAAGGCGTCGAGCTGTTCTACGACACGACCCGCATGAAGCGTGACGGCGCGATGCCGCTGCCCATCCGCGGCCCTCTGTTCGGCAAGGGCGCCGTCCACGGCCTCGACGACGACGAGCACCGTCACCGCAAGGCCATGTTCGTGCGCATCGCGTACGACGACGCTCAGGTGAGCCGCCTCATGCCATACCTCGAGGACGAGATGCGCAAGACGCTGGAGCGCTGGGTCGAGGCACCCGGCACGGTGTACGACGGCAGCGTCATCACATACGGACGGGCCGCGCTGCGCTGGGCCGGCATCCCCGGTGACGACGCCGAGCTCGACGTCTGGGCCGAGCGCCTCGGCCAGATCGTCGACGGGTTCGGCAAGAAGAGCCCCGCCCACGTCGAGGCGTGGCTCAACCGCCGCCGCTGCGACGCGTGGGCCGCCGACCTCGTCGCGCGCACGCGTCGCGGTGAGATCACGCCCGCCGAGGGCACCGCGCTCGCTGAGGTCGCCAAGCAGACCCACCTCGACGGCTCCCTGCTCGACGAGCACACGGCCGGAGTCGAACTGCAGAACGCCACTCGACCGACGATTGCGGTCGCGCGTTTCGCCGCCTTCGCGGCGCGTGCGCTCGTCGAGCATCCCGAGAACCGCGAGCGCATCGCGGGCGAGGTGGTTTCACGTGGAACGTTGCTCGAGAATCCGACGGCCGTCGCGTTCGCGCAGGAGGTGCGTCGCACGTCGCCGTTCGTCCCGATGCTGCCGGCGTTCGCGCGCGACACGTTCGAATGGGGCGGGCAGAAGATCCGCAAGGGCCAGCGCGTGCTCATCGACGTGCTCGGCACGAACACCGACCCCAGCGGCTGGGAGCGCGCAGACAGCTTCGAGCCGGAGCGCTTCCTCGGGGTCGAGGACGCCGAGCAGATCGAGAACTTCATCCCGCAGGGCGGCGGCGACGTCGCGACCGGGCACCGCTGCCCCGGCGAGAAGATCGCCGTGACGGCACTGTCGGTGACGATCTCCGGTCTGTGCAGGCCCGGTGTCGAGATCGACCCCAAGGGTCTCGACTTTTCCTGGACGCAGCTGCCCACGATGCCGGGCAACGGCGCCCGGGTGCGCGTCACCCGTCACGCCTGACAGGACGAGCAGATCCTCCGAATCGGACGCCGGGCCGGGCCGCCGCAGCGCGACTCGGCGCGGCGTTCGGCGTCTTGCCGACGGTGGGAGTTTCGCCGACGCCGGGCGGCAGCCGTCAGCCCCTGGCCGGCTGCGGTGCGCCGGGGTAACGCCAGTTGAAGACGACGTTGCCGGAGCCGTCGACGCACTTCGCCGGCGCGGCACCCTGCGTCACCATGATGTCCGGATTGTGCGAGCACGTGTAGGCGTCGACGCGCGCCTCGCTGCCCTTGGCTGATGCGGGCGTCGCCTCGTACTTCTGCATGGCCGAGCGCGCTTCGACGCACGTCACGCCGTGCCGGTCATAGATACGTGAGGACCCCGCGTAGCAGTCCGTGGCGTCGGGCCTCGACATCTTCTCCGGCGGCAACGAGGAGGCGGAGCCGCCCAGGTCGATCGAGGCGCTGCCGATGGGCTTGTCGGCCGAACCGGATGCGGCCGACGGCGCCGACCCGCTCGGCGTCGCGTCGACGGCGTCACTCTTCGCCGAATCGGTGGCCTTCGACACGGCGTCCTCGACGGCGCCGCACCCGGTCAGCATGACGGTGAGCGCCGCAGCCAGCGCGACGCCTCCCCTGCGCATGTGGTTCATTTTTCTTTCCCTCCCCGTGGCTTGATCGGGAGATATCGTCGCAAAGACTGGCGCACACGGCCAATGTCGCCGTCGGCGTTTCCCCTGCGTTTCACGTGAAACATCGCTCATACTTCGCTGAGAACGCCGTGCCACGACGACCGAAGGAGGCCCCGTGCCTGAGGGCGACACCGTCATGTGGGCTGCGGCGCGCCTCAACCGCGCCCTGCTCGGGCAACGCCTGACGCGCACCGATCTGCGCACGCCGCGGCTCGCGACGGTCGATCTCTCGGGGCGCGAGTGCCTGCCCGTCGTCACGCACGGCAAGCACATGCTGCATCGGCTCGAGGGCGGCGTGACGATCCACTCCCACTTCAAGATGGAGGGCCGCTGGAGCCTGCTGCCAGCCCCGTCGACCCTCCAGGGACGCGCCGCTGCGGGCGCCGAGGCCGACGTCCGACGCGCCGTCAGCGCCCACACGACGCGTGCGCTGCTCTACACCCCGCGGACGCTCGCCGTCGGCTCGAAGCTCGGGGTGCTCGACGTCCTCGAAACCGCGCGTGAGGGCGACGTCGTCGGGCACCTCGGGCCCGATCTGCTCGCCGACGGCTGGGATGACGGCGGCCGCGGGCGTGCGCTGGACAACCTGCGCGCACAGCCCGAACGCCCGGTAGGTGAGGCGTTGCTCGACCAGCGGCTCGTCGCCGGCCTCGGCACGTTCTGGATCAGCGAGATGCTGTGGGTGCACCGCATCCTGCCGTGGACGCAGATCGCCGCGATGCCGGACGGGATGCTCGAGGCGGTGCTCGACGACGCGCGACGCCTCATGCTCGTCAGCGGACGCACCGGGGTCCAATCGTCGACGGGTGACGCCCGCGCGGGGCAGGACCGCTACGTCCACGCCCGGTCGGGGATGGCGTGCCTGCGCTGCAACGACACGATCCGCGTCGCGATGGCCGGCGACCCCGGGCGCGAGCGGACCCTGTTCAGCTGCCCGACGTGCCAGGGCGGTCTGGCACCGAACGACGACGGCCGGCCACAGGGCGTGCTGCGCGAGCGCAAGAAGACGGGCAAACGCTACAAGGGATGACGGTGCAACGTGGGGGTGCAGCATCCACCCTCACGGGTCATTGCCGACGGCGCTCGCGCACGGGTAGCGTCCTGAACAAACCAGTGCTGCACCACTGTGCGCCACATTTTCCGGATCGCCCGACGTGCCAGGAGGCCCGCGATGACCGACAAGAAGACCGATCAGTACACCTTCACCAACCCCGTCACGCAGTACCCCTCGGACAACTTCCCCAAGCAGGAGCTGACGTGGCCCGGGCTCGACGCGAAGCTGACGCCGAAGGCCCATCACGGCGAGGACACCTACCGCGGCACCGGCCGTCTCCAGGGGCGCAAGGCACTCGTCACGGGTGCCGACTCCGGCATCGGGCGCGCCGTCGCCATCGCCTATGCGCGTGAGGGCGCCGACGTCGCGCTCAGCTACCACCCGCGGGAGGAGAAGGACGCCGCCGAGGTCGCGAAGCTCGTCGAGGACGCCGGGCGACAGGCCCACCTGCTGCCGGGCGACATCAGCGAGGAGGCGACCGCGCGTCAACTCGTGCGTGACGCCGTCGACAAGCTCGGTGGGCTCGACATCCTCGTCAACAACGCCGGCTTCCAGCAGGCGCAGGCCGACATCGCCGACATCACGAGCGAGCAGTTCGACCAGACGCTCAAGACGAACGTCTACGCGATGTTCTGGATCACTCAGGAGGCGCTGCCGCACATGCCGGCCGGCTCCACCATCATCAACACGACCTCGATCCAGGCCTACGGCCCGAGCGAGCACCTGCTCGACTACGCGACGACGAAGGCCGCGATCAACACGTTCAGCAAGGCTCTGGCTGCGCAGCAGGGGCCGAAGGGCATCCGCGTCAACGCCGTCGCACCGGGCCCGATCTGGACGCCGCTGCAGGTCTCCGGCGGGCAGTTCCAGGAGAACATCCCCGAGTTCGGCCAGAACACGCCCCTCGGGCGCGCAGGCCAGCCCGCAGAGCTCGCAGGTGCGTACGTATACCTCGCGAGCGCCGAGTCGGGATACGTCTCCGGCGAGACGCTCAACGTCAACGGCGGCATGGTCAGCCCGTGACCGCGGCGGCCCTTCTCTGAGCTCGTTCGTCGCGGCGCCCCCTCACGTCCGGGGGGCGCCGCGATGGCGTGAGAACCGCGTCGTTCCGGGGTTGTCGGTGCTCACTCGTACGGTGAAGTCATCGCCGCAGGAGACGGCGACGCGCCGCTCACGAGGTGGCGCGCGACCAGCAACGGGAAGTGGCTCACATGCCTGCACCGAGCGTTGTCCCCCCGCCCGCGCGGCGCGGTTTCGCCGTCGTCGACGTGGAGACGAGCGGTCTCGACCCGCTGCGGCACCGCGTCATCGAGGTGGCGGTGACGCAGCTGACGACGTCAGGGGCCCTGGAGCGTGAGTGGAGTTCGCTCGTGCGAGCCCGCGGTGGCACCGGGCCTGTCCATATCCACGGGTTGAGCGATGACGACGTGCGCGACGCACCCGGTTTCGCCGACCTCATCGAGGAGTTGAGCGAACTGCTCGATGGGCGCATCCTCGTCGCCCACAACGCGGCGTTCGACTGGGCCTTCCTCGCTGCGGAGGCGCGCCGCGCCGGGCGTGAGCTGCCCGTCAGCGAACGCCTGTGCACATGGCATCTCGCGCGGGGGCTCGAGCTGCCGACCGACAACCTGCGTCTCGGCACGCTCGCCGAGTACTGGAGCATCCCCGTCGAGAACGCGCATCGCGCCGGTGACGACGTGCGCGTGCTCGTCGAGGTGCTGCGACGCTGTCTCGACGAGGCGGGGCGCCGCGCTGCGCCGCTGCCGCTCGAGGAGTGCGCCGCGCTGCCGCGATGGTGGCGCACGCAGATCCGGTGGCAGCGGCTGCGTCGGCGGCTGCGAAAACGGCGGGCCGGGCGGCGTCGATCGTCGCGCTGACTAGACTCGGGGCATGTCTGACGCTGATCGCGAGGTCGCCCTCGTCGCCTCCGACATGGTGGTGCTCACCCTGCGCGACGACGAACTGCACGTCGCGCTCATCCGGCGGGCCGCCGCGACGGAGCGAGGCAAGTGGGCGCTGCCGGGCGGTTTCATGCGTCGTGGCGAGTCGGCCGAGCAGGCCGCCTATCGCGAGCTGCGCGAAGAGGTCGGCATCGCGGAGGGCGACGTCGTGCTCGAGCAGTTGCGCACGTACACCGACGTCGAGCGCGACCCGCGGCCGGAACGCGTCATCGGCGTCGCGTGGACGGTGTTCGGCGCGCGCCTGCCCGACCTCGAAGCGGCGTCCGACGCGCTCGAAGCGGTGTGGGTGCCGGTCGACGAAGCGCTCGGGATGCCGCTCGCGTTCGACCACCAGCGCATCCTCGCCGACGGCGTCGAACGCGCCCGCTCCAAACTCGAATACACCTCTGTCGCAACGGCTTTCCTCGACGACGAGTTCACGATGTCGCAGCTTCGCCACGTCTACCAGGCCGTGTGGGGCGGCTCGCTCGAACCTGCGAACTTCCACCGCAAAGTGTTGAGCGTCGACGGGTTCGTCGAGGAGACGGGCGACAGCCGCGTCGGGCGCGGGCGCCCCGCCAAGCTCTACCGCCGCGGCACCGCCCAGACGATCTACCCGCCACTGACCCGCGCGTCCGTGCGCGAGGCGCGGCCGCGCAGCTGATCATGCGCCCGGCGCGCGGGCGCGGCTGATCAGTCGACGCGTCGCGCGACGAGAACGGCGTCGGCGTGGTGATGCGCGCCAGCGCCCTCGGTGACGTCACGCTCCGACTCGAACTGCTCGATCTGCCACCCCTCACCGAGGCGGCCGACCACGTCGGCGATCGTGACATAGGAGTCCGGGTCGAAGCCGTGCTCGAGCGCGCGATCGCGATCGACGTGCGCGTGGGCCACGACGATCAATGCGCCACCGGGGCGGACGAGGTCGCGAAGCGAGCGCTCGATCGACTGATCTTCGGTGCGCAGTAGAGCGGGATAGAAAACACTGACGAGATCGAAACTTTCGGGCGCCAAGGCCGCGTCGAGCAGCCCCGCGCACACCCACGTGATACGGGAGGCGACGTCATCTCCGCTTACTTCGGCTGCCGCGCGCCCCCGTTCCAGCGCGGGTGCTGCAACGTCGAGGGCCGTCACCTGCCACCCTTGCTCGGCGAGGTGGGTGGCGTCAGCGCCCTCACCGCAGCCGACGTCGAGCGCTCGACCCGGGGATAAGTCGGCCAGCTGCTTCGTCAGCACCGCGACGAGCGCGTCGTTCGGGTTGCCGCTCCAGACCTGCTCGCCCCCGTAGACGTCGTGCCAGTTCATCTCATGCCCAGCAGGGCCGCTCGTCGCCGCGTCCGGCGTCGTTTCAGAGTGCATGTCACCATGCTCGCCGCCACTGCGTGATCGGACAATCTCGACGCGTCTATAAAACTGGCTAGCCACCCTGAGACAACGCCAGCATGGCCGATGCCTCCCGACGGCCTCCGTGCGTGCAAATGGACCCGCGTGCATTTGCACACACGGAGCAACCGATTTGTTCGCGACAAGACGCAGGTCGTACGGTTTTCTCGATGATCTCGCTGATTCCTGACTACCTCGCGGCGACGCTCGAGGCCTGCCCACCCGACGCCCATGCCCGGAATGCCGACTACATTCCGGAACTGGCCCGCGTCGACTCGTCACTGTTCGCCCTCGCAATCGCCACCGTCGACGGCATGATCTACAGCGCCGGTGACGCCGAGGCGGAGTTCACCATTCAGTCGATCAGCAAACCGTTCGTCTACGCGATGGCGATCGAGGATCGCGGCCTCGACGAGGTGCAGCGTCGCATCGGCGTCGAACCGAGCGGTGAGGCGTTCAACGAGATCAGCCTCGAGGCGGGCAGCAAGCGCCCTCTCAACCCGATGATCAACGCCGGCGCCATCACGGCGCACTCTCTCGTCGCCTCCCCCGATGACGACGAGTCGGCGCGCGTGCGACGCATCGTCGCCGGTCTGTCGGCCTTCGCCGGGCGCGAGCTGAGCATCGACAGGACCGTCGCCGAATCGGAATGGCACGACGCGCACCGCAATCTCGCCATCGGACACATGCTGCGCAGTTACGACATGCTGACGGACGACCCGGACGTCGTCGTCCACGGCTACGTCGAGCAGTGCGCCGTGCGCGTGACGACGCGTGACCTCGCCGTCATGGCGACGACGCTCGCCAACGGCGGCCTCCACCCGGTGACCGGTGAGCAGGTCGTCAGCTCGCGCACGGCCCGCCAGGTGCTGTCGGTCATGCTGAGCTGCGGCATGTACAACGCGGCCGGCGACTGGCTGACGGCCGTCGGCATCCCCGCCAAGAGCGGCGTCGGGGGCGGCATCATCGGCGCGCTGCCCGGGCAGGTGGGGCTCGCGACGTTCTCGCCGCCGCTCGACGAGCACGGCCATTCCGCCCGCGGGGTGCAGGTCTTCGAGCGGCTCAGTGAGGACATGGACATGCACCTCATGGACGTGCCGCCGCCCGCCCGCTCCGTCGTCCGGCACTCCCACGTCGTTCCCCTGGGGCGCGGTTCGCGCCGCGTCGACGCCCACGTCTACGACCTGCAGGGCGACATCCGGTTCGCCGGCGCGGAGCGCGTGGTGCGGCTCATCAGCGACGAGCCGCCGACGACGAAGACCGTCGTGTTCGACCTCGTCGACGTCCACGCGCTCGACGAGACCGCGGCCCGCATGATTCTCGAGACGGTGCGGCGCCTCGCGGCTGACGGGCATGAGGTCTGGTTCGCCGGCCTCGATGACGCACCCCTCACCCATGGGCGGCTCGACGACGAAGGGTTCGACCTCGGGCGCGGGGTGCACGTGCGCATGGGCAGCGACCTCGACGATGTCGCCGAACAAATCATGAGGGCCTGAACCTCGCCGTTTCACGTGAAACAGGCACGAGGCTGTCGAGCGCGCGTCGTTCGAGGCTGCGCGCGTGTTTGGTGAGATTCTTGGTAGACCCGACACCCTCCGGCCGGGCACGTGCCGCTGCTGGCTCGCTGCGCCGTCGCACCTAGGGTGGGGCGCATGTCCGAACGCGATGCACAGCCCTTGCCATCAGGCCTCACACCGGTGAGCCCTCGACTCACGTCGGCGCGCCTGTTGGTGCTCGCCATCGCGGCGGTCGTCGCCGGGGCCGGCGTCGCCTCCACGACTTTCCTCGCGCCGCGCTGGGTGACGGTTGCGCTCTCCATAGCGTTGATCGTCGCCCTCGTGTGGGTGGGCCTCGTCATCGCGCGTCAGGTCAGGCACATCGGGTACGCCACGCGCGACGACGACCTGCTCATCGCCAGGGGCGTCATGTTCCGTACGACGACGGTCGTGCCGTACGGGCGCATGCAGTACGTCGAGGTCTCGAGTGGGCCGATCGCGCGGATGTTCGATCTCGCCACGCTCGAACTGCACACCGCGTCCGCGTCTTCCGACGCCACCATCCCCGGCATGCCACGACACGACGCGGAGGCGCTGCGCGATCGTCTCGCCGCGCTCGGCGAAGCGCACCTCGCGGGGTTGTGACGATGGCCGATACCCACACGCCCGACGACTCGGCCGCCACCCCCGGGCCGCCCGACGACACGCTCGCCGACGGAGCATGGCATCGCGTTCACCCGTTGACGCCAGTCATGAAGAGCGGCGCGTTTCTGCTCGTCGTCCTCGGTATCGGCATCTCCCGCGCCGAGGACATGCTGAAGGATGCTCTCAACGGCGCGGCCGGTGGCTCCTCGTCGTCGAGCAATGCCGAGACATACGCGGCGAGCCGCTGGCTCGTCGCGCTCGCCATTCTCGTGGGCGTGCTTGCCGTGCTGCTGCTCGCCAACTGGATCATGTGGCGCAAGAACGAGTTTCGCGTCGACGCCGACAGCTTGCAGGTGCGCAAGGGCGTCGTCGGCAAGGCGCACCGCAAGGCGCGTCTCGATCGCGTGCAGGCCATCGACCTCACCCAGCCGCTACTTCCCCGACTGCTCGGCCTCGCCCAGCTCAAGTTCGACGTCGCGGGCGGCAGCGATTCCAACCTGACGATCGAATACCTGCGGCGTGCCTACGCCGAGAAACTGCGCGCCACGATGCTCGAACGGGTGCGAGTTTCACGTGAAACCTCCCACGAGAGCGACGGTGCGTCACGGACATCCACCAACCTCGGCGCTGGTGGCCAGGAGGCTGCCACCAACCCCGGCGATGCACCCGAGGGCGGGGCGCCCACGACCCGCCAGGCCGCGCGCGTCCGGGAGGACGCCGCCACGGCGAGGGCATCGCGGCCCGGTGCATCGTTGGGAAGTCGACTCGTTCACGGTGTCATCCCGGGCGTCGTCGACGACCTGAGTGGCACGCTCACCGAAGCCCTCGCGCCGTATCGCGTACGAGTCGCAGCGGACGCGGAGGGCGCCATCGTCAGGGTGCCCCCGCACCGCGTCTTCACCGCCCAGGCGCTGACGGGTGGTGCGCTCGTCGCGGAGGCGGGTTTCGTCGTCCTGCTCGTCCTGTTCGGTGTCGGCGTCAGTACGGGGCACGCGTCGGAGGCGTTCTCGATCGCGCTGACGGTGCTGTTCGTCATGTTCGGCGCGGTGAATGCGGCCGTCCGCGCGTTCCTGCGCGACTCGAACTTCTCCGTGGCGCTCACGTCCGACGGGATCGTCGTCACGCACGGCCTCACCTCGACGACGCGTCGCGTCATTCCGGTCGACCGCATCCAGGCCGTCGAACTCACACAACCCGTGCTGTGGCGCCGGTTCGGGTGGTGGCGCGTGCGGATGAACCTCGCGAGTTCCTCCGCCCTCGGTGACGACGCCGACACCATCCTGCTGCCGGTCGGATCCGTCGATGACGCAATGATGCTCATGGGGCTCGTCCTGCCGGAGCCGGGCACGCCGCCGGATGTGACCGGTCGCGACCTCATGCTCGAGGCGATGATGGCGGAGCGCACGACGTCGACATCAGCCGCCGCAGCGATGTTCACCGGGCCCGGCCGGCGAGCGCGGCTGCTCGATCCGTTGTCGTCGCGGCGCGAGGCGTGGGCGCGCACGGCGACGATGACCGTCATCCGCGAGGGCCGCATGAAGCGCCGAGTCGTCTGCGTGCCACATGCGCGGGTGCAGTCGATGGCGCTCGCGCAGGGTCCTCTGCAGCGGTGGCTGGGCTTGGGCACCGTCGAGTTGCATTCGACGAGTGGGCCGACTCGCCCGCGGCTCGTGCATCAGGACGCCGAGGTCGCGCAGCGTTTTCTCTTCGATCACGCCGAGGTGACGCGGCGTGCGCGCGCGGCGCTCGACGCCCCCGACCCGCAGCGGGTCGGCGTCTGACGAGACTGCCCCGCCGGATGCGTCCGGCGGGGCAGTTGTCTCGGGCGAGCGTCGGGTGCGATCAACGATGATCAGGCGTTCTTGCGTAGGCGGTAGACGAGGGTAGATCCGCCGAGAGCGAGCGCGGCCCCTCCGACTGACGAGGCCGCGATGCTGGTCGTGTGGTCGTTCTTCGCGGGGGCCGCGGTCTGCGAGAAGGCGCCGGCAGAGCCTGACTTGAACATCAAAGTCAGGGCTCACAGATCGACCGCCAGCGCCACAGCGCCCACCCAAGCGATTTCAAGGCCGAAAACCCCTCGGAAAACGCGAATCCCGGCCTGAGATTTCTCTCAGACCGGGATTCGTGAGCTGTAGCCACAGTGATTCGTGAACTACCCCGCGTGCGCGAGGGGGGATTTGAACCCCCACGCCCTTTCGGACACTGGCACCTGAAGCCAGCGCGTCTGCCGTTCCGCCACTCGCGCGAGTGCTCACCTATCATTCCCTACCTTGGGCGAGTTCACCAAATCGGCGCGGCGCCCGTGCCCCGCCACCACGCAACCGTCCGCCCTCACAGGCACGCGGACGCGCGCTGCATCCAGCGCAGGCAGGAGTGCGCCCGTTACGATCAAAACCCCGGCGAACCGTTGGGCGCACGTCCCCGCTCAGGGGTGAGGTACGAGACTGGAGGCACCCATGGGTCTGTTCGACAAGCTCGAGAGCAAGCTCGAACAAGGCGTCAACGGCGCTTTCGCGCGCGCGTTCAAGAGCGAGGTCCAGCCCGTCGAGATCGCGTCTGGAATCCGCCGCGCCATGGACGACCGCGCGGCGTCCGTCGGCAAGGGCAAGCGACCCATCGTCCCCAACCTGTTCACGATCGAGTTGTCGCCGACCGACTACGACCGCCTCTCCGAGTGGGGCGACGAACTCGACGACGAACTCATCGCGAGCGCCCAGGAGCACGCCGACGAGCAGCGCTACATGCCCGGCGGCCCCCTGACGATCGTGCTCACCGAATCCGACGACCTCGAGACGGGCGTCTTCCGCCTACGCCCCGCAACGGCCAAGGCCGCGGATGCCCTCGCCCACCAGCGCAACAACCCGCGCCCGCAGCGCGAGACGCACCACGACGACACGAGCCACGACGCCGCGGCGCAGCCCACGGGCGCGAACCACGACGCCCACCTGGACACCCGCGATGCGTCCGATGCCTACGACGCTCACTCCGGCACGCACGCCGGCGTCGCGGGTGCCAGCGCCGCGAGCGCCCTCGGATCGACGACGTCACCGCACCCGACCGGCCGCACGTTCGGTACGCGCATCAAGGACTACCTGCTCGGCAGCCCGCAGCCCACCACCGACTCGTCGCGCGGCCACGCCGACGCCCCCCCGTCCGCAGCGTCCGAGTACGAGCGCAACGATGAACGCGGCTACCTCGACCGCGAGGCGCACGTCAGCGCCCCGCCAGTACAAGACTCATACGCTGCCGACGACCACCTCGTCGAAGACGAAGCCGGATACGACGACTACGACCACCACGGTTTCGACGATGCCCACGCCGACGGTCGCGTCTACTCGGGCGATGTCTACGTCGACGCCGAGAATCACGACAACCATGACGCGAACGCTCACCACGCCTGGGATGACGACAGCGACGCCGGCGACCCGACGGGCTACGAGCCTGCGCCGCGCCCGGAATCGGCGCGTCCGCGTCAGATGTCGCCGCGCGAACGCCCGTGGCTGAAGATCGACGGGCAGCGCTACCCCCTGCTCGGAGCCATCACCGTCCTCGGGCGTGACGACGACGCCGACATCGTCGTCGATGACCCGGGCGTCAGCCGTCGTCACAGCGAGATCCGCATCACGCACGACGGTCCCCACCTCGTCATGAGCGTGCGCGATCTCGGGTCGACGAACGGCACCTACGTCAACGGCGAGCACGTCGGTTCGACGCACGTGCACGACGGCGACCGGTTGACCCTCGGGCGCACCCCCATGACCATCCATCTCGGAGACCGCCCATGAACGAACTGACGATGACGGCCATCCGCTACGGCCTGCTCGCGCTGCTGTGGTTCTTCGTGTTCGCCGTCGTCGGCGTGCTCCGTTCCGACCTGTACGGCGCGAAGACGGGTGGTGGCCGTGCCTCGCGCGCTGTTTCACGTGAAACGAAGGCCAAGACACCCCGCGCCGTGCGCAAGGGCCCGACGCATCTCGCCATCATCGAAGGCGCGATGCGCGGCACCACGCTGCCGCTGTCGGAATCCGGCACCTTGCTCGGACGCAACCCCGAGTGCTCGCTCGTGCTGAGCGACGACTTCGCCTCGGGTCGCCACGCCCGCATCTACCCCGAATCCGACGGCTGGTACCTCGACGACCTGGGATCGACGAACGGCACGTACATCGGTGCTGAACGCATCGGTGAGCACGTGCGCGTCGAACCGGGCACCCGCATCCGTATCGGCCGCACCGTCCTCGAACTGAGGAAGTGACCATGCCCATCGCACTCAGATACGCCGCACGATCCGACGTCGGTCTCGGCTCGAAGAAGCGCAACGAGGACTCGGCCTACGCGAGCAGCTCGATGCTCGTGCTCGCTGATGGCATGGGCGGCCACGCCGCAGGTGACGTCGCGAGCTCCACCGTCGTCGGCGAACTCGTGCAGCTCGACGGCGACGACATCGGCGCCGACGACGCTCTCGACCAGCTCGCCGACGGCATCGCCGAGGCCAACGAGAAGTTGCGCAGCGAGATGGACGCCGATCCCACCCGCGAGGGCATGGGCACCACCCTGATCGTGCTGCTCAAGACCGGCCGTCAGCTCGCGATGGCGAACATCGGCGACAGCCGCGCCTACCAGCTGCGTGACGGCAAGTTCACGCAGATCACGAAAGACCACTCCTTCGTCCAGAGCCTGCTCGACTCCGGCCGCATCACCCCCGACGAGGCCGTCCACCACCCGCAGCGCAGCCTCGTCACGCGCGTCCTGACGGGCCGCGAGGGCGACGTGCCCGACCTCAGCCTGCGCGAGGCACGCGTCGGCGACCGCTACCTGTTGTGCTCCGACGGCCTCTCCGACTACGTCGGCGCCCGCACGATCGAGGAGATCTTCACCGAGGGCGCGTCGAAGAGCGTCGGCGAGGTCGCCGACTCCCTCATCGAGATCGCCCTCAAGGCCTCGACGCTCGACAACGTCACCGTCGTCGTCGCGGAGGTTGCGAACATCGACGACGTCGACCTCGCCGCGCGCCCCGACGTGGTCGGCGCCGCCGTCGCGCACGGCCTGACTCAGAGCCTGCCGACGCGCGAGCAGACGCCGGCGGAGAAGGCCCGCGCCCTCTCCCGCGAACTCGACGGCGACGACGAACCCGACGAGACCGACAAGGGTGCCCACCTCGCCGAGACGCGCCCGCGTCGCCGCGGACGTCTCTACGCCGCCATCGCCGCGCTCGTCCTGCTGCTCGCCCTCGCCGTCGCCGCCGTGTGGGGCTGGACGTGGTCGCAGAGTCAGTACTTCATCAAGGATTCGGGCGGCCGAGTCACCGTCTATCAAGGAGTCGACTCGAAGCTCGGCCCGATCGACCTGCGCCATCAGCAGGAGAGCACGAACATCCCGACCGCCGACCTGCCTGAGTTCTGGCGCTCCAAGGTGACGAGCGGCATCGACGCCTCCAGTGAGAAGGAGGCCGCCGCCACCGTCGAGCGTCTGCGCGCGGAGATGGTCGCGTGCCTCGCCGCGTCCGCCTCCGGAAACGAGTGCACGAAGTGAGCCCAGACCTCGCGACCATCACGGGCCGAGGCACGAAACGCGGCACCGAGCTCATGCTGCTCGCGTTCGCCGTCGGCATCGTGCTGTTCGCCTACGCGAACGTCGGGCTCGCGGTGGAGGGGTCGCTGCCGACCGACATCCTGACGCTCGGCGTCGGGATGGGCGTCATCGCCCTCGTGTTCCACCTCGTCGTGCGCGTCGTCGCCGCCTACGCCGACCCCGTGCTGCTACCGGCCGCGACGCTGCTCAACGGCCTCGGACTCGTCATGATCCGTCGTATCGACATGGCCCGCGGCAAGGGCGTCATGGAGGGCGCAGCCGTCCGACAGCTCATGTGGTCGGCCATTGCCGTCGCCGCCGCGATCGGGCTGCTCTGCCTCATCCGCGACCACCGGCGGCTGCGGCGCTACACGTTCACGTTCGCCCTCGCCGGCCTCGCGCTGCTCATGATGCCGCTGCTGCCGTTCATCGGCATGAACATCAACGGCAACCGCATCTGGATCCACGTCGGGCCGCTCAGCTTCCAGCCGAGCGAGGTCGCCAAGATCCTGCTCACGATCTTCTTCGCGAGCTACCTCGTGCAGACGCGTGACGCGCTCAGTCTCGTCGGCAAGCGTGTGCTCGGCTTCCCGCTGCCGAGAGCGCGCGACATGGGCCCCATCCTGCTGGCCTGGCTGACGTCCCTCGCCGTCCTCGTCTTCGAGAAGGACCTCGGCACGTCGCTGCTGTTCTTCGGCCTGTTCGTCGCCATGCTCTACGTGGCGACGGAGAGGCGCAGCTGGATCGCCATCGGTCTCGGGCTCTTCTTCAGCGGCTGCTACCTCGCGTACCTGCTCTTCCCCAACTTCCAGAACCGCGTCACCCTCTGGCTCGACCCGTTCGCGCCAGGCCTCTCCGACCAGGTCGCCCGCTCCCTCATGGGCCTCGCGTTCGGCGGACTCACCGGCACCGGCCTCGGACGCGGCTACCCGACGTTCAACTACGCCGAGGCGAACTCTGACTTCATCATGTCGAGCTTCGGCGAAGAACTCGGCCTCGTCGGCCTCACGGCGATGATCGCGCTGTTCGCCATCATCGTCGAACGCGGCCTGCGCATCGCCATTGCCTGCCGCGACGGCTTCGGCAAGCTCCTCGCGACAGGCCTCGCGTTCTCCATCTGCCTGCAGTGCTTCGTCGTCCTCGGCGGCATCACCCGCGTCATCCCCCTCACTGGTCTGACGACGCCGTTCCTGTCAGCCGGCGGTAGCTCGCTGCTCGCGAACTGGGCGATCATCGCGCTGCTGCTGCGCATCAGCGACCAGGCGCGACGCCCCGCCGTCACGGAGGCGAAGCCGACGCTCGGCTCCGACGACACCCAGGTGGTGAAGATCCGATGAACACGCCGATCCGCAAGCTCGGCGTCGTGGCCTCGATGCTGTTCTGTGCCGTTCTCGTTGCCGCGAGCTACATCCAGGTCGTCCAGGCGCCCTCGCTCGACGCCCGCGCCGGCAACAGCCGCGTCATCAACGACGGGTACAAGAAGGAGCGCGGCAGCATCCTCGTGGACGGCAAGGCCATCGCGACGAGCGTGAAGTCGAACGACAAGTACGTCTACCAGCGTCAGTACTCGAACGGCTCGCTCTATGCGCCCGTCACGGGCTACAACTCGATCGTCTACGGCAACGGCGGCGGCATCGAGGGTGCCTCCGACGGCGTCCTGAGCGGCACGAGCGACTCGTTGTTCTACCGCCGCCTCGCTGACGTCGTCACGGGCAAGAAGCCCGCCGGGGCCAACGTCGAGCTGACGATCAACCCCAAGATCCAGGCGGCCGCGGCGAAGGCGCTCGGCAACCGTCGCGGCGCGGCCGTCGCGCTCGACCCCAAGACGGGCGCCGTCCTCGCCATGGTGAGCTCACCGACGTACGACCCGTCGACCCTCGCCTCGCACGACACGACGTCGGTCGTCAACATGTGGAAGCAGCTCAACGCCGACTCGACGCAGCCGATGGTCAACCGGACCATCTCGGGCAATCTGTACCCCCCGGGTTCCACGTTCAAGCTCGTCACGACGGCCGCCGCGCTCGAATCGGGCAAGTACACGCCCGAGTCGACGCTCAACGGCCCTGCCACCATCAGGCTGCCGCAGACGACGCACTCACTGCCCAACGACAACCACCTGCCCTGCGGCGACAACGACAAGACGTCACTGACGCACGCGCTCGAGATCAGCTGCAACACGGCCTACGCCGAGCTCGGCATGGATCTCGGCCAGGACAAGCTCGCCGCACAGGCCAAGAAGTTCGGCTTCGGCCAGGTCGTGCGCCTGCCGATGCGCGTCACGCCGTCGAGCTTCCCCTCCGACATGAACACGCCGCAGACGGCGATGGCCGCCATCGGCCAGTACGACGTGCGGGTCACGCCGCTGCAGATCGCGATGATCTCCGCGACGATCGCGAACGGCGGCACGCAGATGGAACCGCACCTCGTGAAGAACGTCGTCGACTCCGACCTCGACGTCATCTCCTCGACCGACCCGAAGATCATGTCCAAGCCCATCTCATCGGACACGGCCGGCAGCCTCAAGACGATGATGGAAGCGGTCGTCAACAACGGCACCGGCAAGCTCGCCGCCGTCGACGGCTACCAGGTCGCGGGCAAGACGGGCACGGCGCAGGGCGACACGAGCAAGGCCGCCGACCTGTGGTTCACCGGTTTCGCACCGGCGAACGACCCCAAGATCGCGCTCGCGCTCGTGCTCGAGAACGGCGGCGATCAGGGCGTCGAGACCCTCGCCGGCGAGGTCGCCGCACCCGCCGCGCAGCAGATCTTCGAGGC
>NZ_DCNR01000090.1:88848-100631 GCF_002322065.1 Dermacoccus sp. UBA1591
TCTGCGGCGCTCCACGGCCGCCGCGCACCGCCCCATCCCGACCCTCGCGAAGGACATCTCATGAGCGCGACACCACGCATCCTCGGTGGCCGCTACGAAGTCGGCGAACTCGTCGGCCGCGGTGGCATGGCCGACGTCCACGCCGGCCACGACACGCGCCTCGGACGCCCCGTCGCCATCAAGATCCTGCGATCGGACCTCGCGCGCGACCCCAGCTTCCTGCAACGCTTCCGCCGCGAGGCGCAGGCGTCCGCCGGGCTCAACCACGCCAACATCGTCGCCGTCTACGACTCGGGTGAGGACACCTTCGTCGAAGCGGCGGGCGGCACCGTCGACATCCCCTACATCGTCATGGAGTTCGTCGACGGGCAGACGCTGCGCGAGATCCTCAACGAGGAGAAGAAGGTCAGCGCTGACGAGGCCTGCCGCATCATGATGGGCGTCCTGTCAGCCCTCGAGTACAGCCACTCGAAGGGCATCGTGCACCGCGACATCAAGCCTGGCAACGTCATGGTGACGCGCGGCGGTTCCGTCAAGGTCATGGACTTCGGCATCGCCCGCGCCCTCGCCGACGTCGGCGCGACGATGACGAGCGCCCAGGCCGTCGTCGGCACCGCCCGGTACCTGTCGCCCGAGCAGGCGCAAGGCCAGAGCGTCGACGCGCGCACCGACCTGTACTCCGCCGGCTGCGTCCTGTTCGAGCTGCTGACGGGGCGCGCACCGTTCGTCGGCGAGCCCGTCAGCCTCGTCTATCAGCACATCGGCGAACAGCCGCAACCCCCGTCGCTCTACGAGTCGTCGGTGTCGCCGGCGCTCGACGCGGTCGTGCTGCACTCGCTCGCGAAGGGGCGCGACGATCGCTACCAGAGCGCCGCCGACTTCCGCGCCGACGTCCTCGCCGCCCGCTCCGGCCAGCCGATCTCCGCTGCCGCGCAGGCGAGCACGGTGACGTCCGCCGACCACACGGAGGTCGTCGACTACCCGACGCGCCGCGCCGCGGCGACGGCGGCTGCCGCTGACTCGACGGCCGAACTCGACTCGCGCGAACCCAGCCGATCCCATGCCGGATGGTGGGCCCTCGCGGCCGTCGCAGCCCTCGCGGCCATCCTCGGCATCGGCTACTTGTTCATGCACTCGCCCAGCTCGCCGGAGAAGGTCACCGTCGCGAGCGTGCGCGGCATGACGTACGAGCAGGCCGCGAAGACGCTGTCGCCCGACTTCACCGTCACGAAGCGGGAGGTCGCCGACAACGCCGCGGAGAACACCGTCATCGACCAAGATCCGGCGGGCGGGACGGAGGCATCCCGACGTTCCGACGTGACACTCACCGTCTCCACGGGCCCCGACTCGGTCAAGGTGCCGAACGTCGTCGGTGACGCCGTCAACGAGGCGAAGGCGGCCCTTCTCGCCGCCGGCATCGACGAGAACCACATCAAGATCTCGCCGACGAAGAAGGACGACACCGGCCTCGACGCCGGCATCATCGCCGAGAGCAACCCGAAGGCAGGCGCATCACTCGGCACGTCGAGCGACATCACGCTCTACGAGAGCAGCGGCAAGGCCACCGTGCCCGACCTGGCGGGCAAGACGGCGTCGGAGGCGGCGCAGGCGCTGTACAAGGCGCACCTGTCGATCGACTCCAAGGACCAGGTCACCGACAGGCCCGACGAGGTCGGCAAGGTCGTCTACGTGCCCGACGCCGGCAAGAAGGTCAACAACGGCTCGTCCGTCACCGTCTACATCGGCAAGTCACCCGAAAAGACCGCGACGGCCACCGTGACGCAGCCGCCCTCGTCGTCAGCGGCCCCGTCGTCCAGTTCCGCGCCCGCGACGTCGCAGTCCCCCTCGTCGTCGACACAGTCGCCGTCGCCGTCGACGAGTCCGTCGTCGACGAGTCCGTCGTCGACATCGGACGGTAGCGCGATGACGCCGTCGCCGTCGCAGTCGTCGAGCAAGTGAGCTGACGAAGGAAGCCCCCGGCCCTGTGGATCGGGGGCTTTCCTCGTTCGAGAGCCGCTGGTGGGGCGCGGCGTTCGGGCTGTGTGCCGCTCAGGCGGTGCGCACGAGCGGTGCCATGCCGGCGCTGGCGGCGACGGCCGTCGTCGAACCGCACATCGCGAGCCAGTTGGCGAGCATGCGGTGGCCGCCGACCGTCATGACGGATTCGGGGTGGAACTGCACGCCGTGCAGCGGCAGGTCGCGGTGGTGGGCGGCCATGATGATGCCCGATTCGGTGCGGCCGTTGACGACGAGTTCGTCGGTGACGGTGGCCGGGTCGATCGTCAGCGAGTGGTAGCGCGTCGCGGTGAACGGATCGTCGAGCCCCTCGAGGACGCCCGTGCCGTCGTGGTGCACCTGCGACGTCTTGCCGTGGAGCAGTTCCGGCGCCCGACCGACGGTGCAGCCCGTCACGACGCCGAGCGCCTGGTGGCCGAGGCACACCCCCAACATCGGCTGGTTGCGCTCACCGCACGCCTCGATCATCGCCATGCTGACGCCGGCGTCCTCGGGCGTGCCGGGGCCGGGCGAGACGAGGACGCCGTCGAAGTCGGCGCCGTCCTTAGCGCTGATCGCGTCGTTGCGCACGACGGTCGTCTCGGCACCGAGCTGCTGGAGGTAGCCGACGATCGTGAAGACGAAGCTGTCGTAGTTGTCGACGACGAGGATGCGCGGCGAATCGGTCATGCGCGCCAGTCTAGGTGGGAGCCCCGACACCGCCGTCAGGATGGCTCAGGATGCCAGGTAACTCACGGGTCGGCGGGCAGTTTACGCGCCTACCCATGAGTCAGCCGCCATCCTGCCCGGGGTCAGGCTGCCGGCGCAGCGACACGGGCGTCACGGCTGGACGTGCGCGTGCTTCATCGTCACCGAGCCCGTGAAGGCGGGCAGCGTCGTGTTCTGGATGGCCTTGACGTTGTAGCCGAGCCCAACGAGGTCGACGTACTGCTTGTAGATCTTGACGGACTCGTCGGCCTCGAGCGCGGCCTGCAGCTTCACCGGGTCCCCGACGGCGGTGATCGTGAACGGCGGTGAGTACACGCGGCCCTGGAGGATGAGCGTGTTGCCGACGCAGCGCACGGCGCTTGTCGAGACGATGCGCTGATCCATGAGCTGGATGCCGCGAGCGCCGCCCTCCCACAGGGCGTTGACGACGGCCTGGACGTCCTGCTGGTGCACGACGAGCCAGTCCGGCGAACCGTCCTTCGGCAGCTCCTCGACCTTCTTCTTGCTGTCGTCGAGCGTCACGCTGATGGCCTGCCCGCTCAACGGTGCGAGACCCGCCGGATCCTGCGCCTTGTCGGCCTGCTTCGTCAGCGCCAACGCACGCGCCGCACCCGAATCCTTCTTCGCCGCAGCGAGCTGCGCCGCCTCGACGTCGGCGCGCAACGTCGCGACGTCCTCCTGCTTGGTCTTGACGCGCTGATCCGCGCGCCGCACGACATCAGCGAGATTGGTGGTGTCGGAGCGCAGATCCGTGCCGTTCGCCGCACGGGAACTGACCCCGAACATCGCCCCCGCGACGAGCAGCACGATCGGGACGGCGGCCTTCCACGCCAACGAGCCGCGACGGCGCGCGGGCGGCATCTCGTCGATCGGCAACGCGTCGCGCGCAGCGTCGTCGGTGGCGCGTTCGACGTGTGCGGGCGGCGTCGCAGACGGGTCGCGCTCGGAGTCGCGTTCACTCATGGGGTCGGCCTCCTTCACTCGACGCATCGCCCGGCCGGATCAACTAGGCTCTCACCCTAGTTGACGCACCGAACTCAGATGGGAGCCATGCCGTGGCCCGCAAGACCACCGACGCCACTCAGCGCGCCGCCGCCGGAGACGGCCTCAACCCCCGCTGGTGGCTGCCGGTCGCCCTCGGCCTCATGCTCGCCGGGCTCGCCTGGGTGATGGTCTACTACATCGCCAGCGGCACGACGAGCTACCCGATCCCCGGCATCGACGCCGGCAACATCGTCATCGGCTTCGCGGCCATCATGGTCGGCTTCGTCATGTTGACGCGCTGGAAGTGACGCCACCTTCTGTCCGCTGCTGACGCCCCGCCGAACCGAACGCCCGTTCCCTCGTGGGAACGGGCGTTCGTCTGTGTCTGCTCACTCGGGTTCGCTGCATCGTGGCCCCACGAGGTCACCGGGCGCCGCGCCGCAAGGCTGACGGTGCGGGCGTCGCCCTGCGGCCTGCAACCCACGACGTTGTCCCCAGACTTGTCCACAGCCTGTGTGTAGTTACACGCGTGTGGTTTTCCACACCTGGGGACAAACCTGTGGAAAACAGTGGACGGCCGGTGGACGAGCCGCTGTTTACGGTGGAAAACATGCCGCTGACGGTGGACGAACCACCCCACGGCTGGGGATGACGCTGCCCATCGCCCCCACCCCTTGGCACAGATCAGCGGCGTTCCGCGGGTTTTTCCCCACCCCAGCCGTGGAAACTGTGGACAACCATGTGGGTGACGGCTCGTCCTCACCGTCCCCAGGTGGTGCACCGCGTCATCCACAGCTAACGGCACACCATCCACAGGCAACTCATCCACACGCATCGTGGGGTGCCACCCGACGGCAGCACCCCACGAACGACGGGGGCCTCGTTCAGCCCACGGCGACGATCATCCGACGATGTGCGGCCAGCTGACACCCACGACCGAGAAGTCGACGTACGCAGCGGCGATGAGCGCCACCGCCAACGCGCCCAGCGCCGAGGCCTGCATCGCGACCGGGCGGCGCCGCAGCGCATACAGGACGAGCGCGCCGACGGCGCCGGCCACCGCACCGCCGAGGTGCGCCTGCCACGCCACGTTGGACGCCGTGAAACCGATGACGACGTTGATCGCGATCATCGTCATCATCGGCCCGATCTCCCGGCCGAGTCGGCGGTTGAACACGACGACAGCGAGGAAGAGCCCGAACACACCGCCGGAGGCGCCGACCAGCGGCGTCACCCACCCTGACGTCAGCAGATCGAGCTGTGACGACGGCGCCGTCATGATCTGGTAGACGACGGAGCCACCGAGCACGGAGAGCAGGTACAGCGCCCCGAAGCGCACACGACCGATGAGTGGTTCGAGGTACTGCCCCATGAAGTACAGCGCCATCATGTTGAACAGCAGGTGCATCGGGGTGCCGGTGTCGTGGGCGAACCCGCTCGTCAGGTAGCGCCACGGCTCGTCCCTCGCGAACACCGCGACGAACGACACGTCGCGGTACAGCGCGTCACTCGCCAGCTGCCCCAGCCACACGAGACAGCAGATCGCGATGATCCCGATCGTGACGACGGGTCGACCCTGCGCCGCCGCGCCCGTCGTCATGCCCAGGGACGAGCGGGTCGGCAACGTCGGGTTCGTCTTCCGTTCGGCCGCGACGCAGTCGACGCACTGGAACCCCACCGACGCGGGGATCTGGCAGCGCGGGCACGCCGGGCGACCGCAACGTTGACAGCGCGTGTAGGCAGCGGTGTTGGGGTGGCGCGGGCAGACGGGTACCGCGTCCGGCGCCTCGGAGGCGCCGAAGGCACCCGAGCCGGATCCGGCGGGCGGCTGCGTCATGTCGTCTCGTTTCGTCGGAGGCGTGCGGGAAGAAGGCGTGAGACCAAGGATGGCCCCGTCATGCTCGACGGGGCCATCTCGGCTGCGCTGGCTGACGAGGAGTCGTCAGCGGTACCTCCCGACTTGCGGCGGGAGGCGAGGTGTCACTCGGAGATCGTCACGCTCTCGATGACGACGGGCTCGAGCGGCTTGTCCTGGGCGCCGGTGGAGACGGCGGCGATCTCGTCGACGACCTTCTTCGACGCGTCGTCGGCGACCTCACCGAAGATCGTGTGCTTGCCCTGCAGCCAGGACGTGTCGGCGACGGTGATGAAGAACTGCGAGCCGTTCGTGCCCTTGCCCATGCGGGTACCCGCGTTGGCCATGGCCAGCATGTACGGCGATTTGAAGTTGAGCTCCGGCGAGATCTCATCGTCGAAGTTGTACCCCGGGCCGCCCATGCCGACGCCGAGCGGGCAGCCACCCTGGATCATGAAGCCGGGGATGATGCGGTGGAACGTCAGACCGTCGTAGTACGGCTGCGGGTTGGTGCGGCCCGCGTCGTCCTTGTACTCCTTGGTGCCCTTCGCCAGGCCGACGAAGTTGTCGACCGTCTTCGGCGCCTGGTTGGGGAACAGGTTGATGTTGATGTCACCGTGGTTGGTGTGCAGAGTCGCGATCATGTCTCCAGTGTTTCACGTGGAACACGACAGGTCATGATGAGGTCTCGGGCGTTCGCGCTCAGCGAAACGACCTCCCACAGCGTCCAATACCTCACAACCGGTTGGTAAGCCCCGCCCGAACAAGGCAGGATGAAGTCAAGAACTGCTGCCGACTGGAGAGGAAGACCAGCCATGCTGTGCAAGTCCGAACCCACCAAGTCCGAGAAGGCCAAGGGCGCCGCCCTCGCCGTCGCCGGTCTCGCTGCCGAGAAGGCCGTCGAGGCCAAGGTCAAGACGGAGAAGGACGTCGTGCCGACCCTCGTCGAGAAGGCCGAGGAAGCCCGCGACGTGATCGTCGAGAAGCTCGAAGAGGCCCGCGACGCTGCTGCGCCGCACGTCGAGGCAGCGACGGAGAAGGTCGCCGACAAGACCGCCGACCAGCGCGAAGCCGTCGCCGAGAAGGCCGGCGCTGCGAAGGCCGCCACCGTCGCCTCGCTCGCCGCCGTCGCCGACTCCGCCAAGGACGCTCGTGACGACGCACAGCAGAAGGGGAAGAAGGCTGCCAAGAAGGCAGACAAGAACTCCTCGCGCTTCATGAAGAAGGCTGACAAGAAGACGTCCAAGGCGTCGAAGAAGGCCGACAAGAAGGCCGGGGCCCTTGCTGCGCTCCTGGCCGCCAAGGCCGCCAAGGGCGAGAAGAAGGCCGTCAGCGCCTTCGGCCCGGGCGCCCGCGAGGACGTCGCGTACAAGGCCGCCGCCCTGCGGGGCCGCGCCGAGGCCGTCGCCGAGGACAAGGGCATCTCAGCCGACAACGCGCGCGACTTCTACAAGGACGAGCTGCTGCCGCACCTCAAGGAGATCCTCGCGACCGCTGCTGCCGCCGGCACCGCCGCGTCGCACAACGTCGTCGGCCAGCTGCCCGAGGGCGCACAGAAGCAGGTCGCGCAGTACGCGCCGGCCCTCGCGCCCAAGAAGAAGAAGGGCGGCTTCCTCATCACGCTCGGTGTCGCCGCTCTCGCGGGCGCCGGCTACCTCGTGTACGCCGACCAGCAGAAGAAGCGTGCGGCGGACGCTCGCCTCTCGGAGGCCGCCATCGCAGACTCCAAGACGGCTCGCGGTGACGAGATGACGATCAACAACCCCGTGACGAACTTGGCGAAGGCCGACGACACGACGATGGTGCGCCCGGCCGGTGTCGACACGCCGACTGCCGAGCCCGCCGGCGCCCCCGGCACGGCTGCGTCGTGGACCGACGCCGAGGCTTCGGGCCACATGACGACGGAAGGTCTCGAGGACCCGAGCGCGGGCGAGACGCGCAGCTCGCGTCGCGCGGCTCGCGACGACCACTGAGTTCGACGCTCCACCCCGACGCCAGGCCCCGTTGAGGGCCTCGCGATCGGGCACGACGAGGCGGCCATCCCGTACGGGATGGCCGCCTCGTCGTCTGCATGGCTGTCGCGCGTGTCGATCGTTCCCCAAACCGACAAGGCTCCCGTCCGGGCCTCTCGTGCTGGTCGGGGCCGTACGCGTCGCTACTCGTGACGACGTCACGAGCACCATGTCAGCGCTTGCTACCTCGCTGTACTCGATCTATTAGATACGCGTAGATGAAACCATCGAGACGGATCGACGCTTGATGCCCACAGGAGTAGTGTCGAGGCATGCGTATTGCTATTGCAGGAGGACATGGCCAGATCGCCCGGTTGCTCGGGCAGCGGTTGAGCGGCGAGGGCCACGACGTCGTCGGCCTCATCCGTACACCGGAGCAGGCGGACGACCTGCGCGCCGCGGGAATGGAGCCCGCCGTCATCTCACTCGAGGACGCCTCGGTCGACGACGTCGCCGAGGTCATCAACGGCTGCGACGCCGTCGTCTTCGCCGCGGGTGGCGGCCCGGAATCGGGTCGGGCGCGCAAGTGGAGCGTCGACCTCATGGGAGCGGTGCTGCTCGCCGACGCTGCGGAGCAGGCGGGCGTGCGACGCTACGTCATGGTGTCGTCGATCGGCTCCGACGCGCCGGAGAACGTCGACGCCGGCGTCTTCCAGGTCTACCTCTACGCCAAGGGCGGCGCGGATGCCGACCTGCGTACCCGCGACCTCGACTGGACCATCGTCCGCCCCGGAATGCTCACCGATGACGCGCCCACGGGCCAGGTGACGATCAACCCCGACCAGCAGCGTCAGCCCATCACGCGCGGCGACGTCGCCCACACGCTCGCGCAGGTGCTGACGAGCGGGCATGCCGTCCGAGAGACGTTCGTCGTCGTCAACGGCACGACGCCCGTCGACGAGGCGGTCGCGTCCCTCTGACTCTTCCCCGACGACGATGGGCCGGTGTTTCACGTGAAACACCGGCCCATCGTCGTCAGCCCAGCATGGACTAGGTTGGAGCCATGGCTCAGCGCACCACCTACCTCCTCATCGACGGCGAGAACATCGATGCCACGCTCGGCACCTCGATCCTCGGCCGCCGCCCCCACCCTGACGAGCGCCCGCGCTGGGACAGGCTACTCAAGTTCGCCCAGCGCCAGTGGCACCAGGACGCCAAGGGGCTGTTCTTCCTCGCGGCCAACGGCCCCGAGCTGCCGATGGCGTTCATCCAGGCCCTGACGGCGCTCGGCTACCAGCCAATACCTCTCTCCGGCGCGGAGGGCGAGAAGGTGGTCGACATGGCCATCCAGAAGACGCTGGACGCCCTCGTGACGCTGCAGGCCGACGTCATGCTCGTCAGCCACGACGGCGACTTCCTCCCGCAGCTCGAACCGCTGCTCGGCGGCTCCCGCAAGGTCGGGCTGATCGGCTTCAAGGAGTTCCGCAACGCCGGCTTCTCGCCCCTGGAGGCACAGGGCCTCGAGTTCTTCGACCTCGAGCACGACGTCAAGGCGTTCAACGCGACGCTGCCGCGCCTGCGCGTCATCCCGATCGACGAGTTCGACCCACTGGCCTTCCTCTGAGCGCTGCCCGCGCCGTCGCGGGCACCGGACGGCGAAGAGCCCCTCACGAATCCGTGGGGGGCTCTTCGTTCTCGGTGGAGGTAAGGGGACTCGAACCCCTAACCCCCTGCTTGCAAAGCAGGTGCGCTACCAATTGCGCCATACCCCCGAGGGTTTTTCAGCCAGGTTGTTCGGTGGCCGCCTGCGTGGCGGGCTCCTGCGTGGCCTTCGCCCACAGCTCCTTGCCCAGCTTCTGCTTCTGGTATTCGCTGTTCGCATACAGGGCGGCAGCGGCCGCAGCAGATGCGAGAAGTGCCTTGAACATGCGACTCCTTGGCGAAATCAAGGGGCAGTGGTGGTGGGCCTAACTGGACTTGAACCAGTGACCTCTGTCTTATCAGGACAGCGCTCTAACCGACTGAGCTATAGGCCCCTGCACCGCGTGCGTGCCGTTCACCTGCGTGATCAGCACGAGACGTAAGATTACCCACCGCAGGCGTGGCCCGCAAATCGCGGGCGGCGCCTTATCCCACCGCGTCGCCACGGGCCAGCTGCGACCCGCACCCACCAGCCTGGGCAGACGACGACGGGCCCGCCCCACCGTCGTGGAGGGCAGGCCCGTCGCGCGATTGCTCAGGCTGCGATCACTCGTCGCTCAACGTCAGCTGCACGCCGCCGACGAGGGAGGCGCAGATGTTGTAGAGGAACGCCGCCAGGGTGGCCAGCGCCGTCAGCAGCAGGATGTTGATGAACGAGATCACGATCGACAGGGACAGCACGCGGCTGAAGCCGACGTAGTCCATGAGGTCGAACTCCTTGCCCTGCGGCAGGAGCCCGAGCACCATCTCGTTGATCGACGAGAATACGCCCATCCCGTTGAGGATCATCCACAGCACGGCGATCAGCACGACCCCCGCGATGCCCGCAGCCACCGACAGCAGGAACGCCAGCTTGAGCACCGACAAAGGGTCGACCCGCTGCACGCGGAGCTTGGCCTGCCGGCCGCTGCCCGTGCCCGAGCCCGCCGCCGGGACGGAACCGCCCGACGTGGTGCGGACGGGCTCGCGCACCGCCGTGTCGTTCACGGCGTCCATCGACTGGGTGCGGTCGGATGCCGAGCTGCTCGAGCTGCTCACTGGTCGTCCTCCTGCGGGTCCTCGGCTGTGGTCGCGTCGTCGGACACGTCCGTCTCGTCGCTCTCCCCGGCCACGCTAGTGCCTGGGGACGGCTCCGTCGTGCTCGCAGCGCCGTCACCGGCGCCCGTGTCGGCGGTGTCCGAGGGGCCGTCGCCCGGCATACCGGCGTCGTCGTCACCCTCGGGGGCGAGCGCGCCCGCCTCCTCGAGCTCCTCCTCCGCGGCGCGCTCGACGTTGCGGGCCACGGCCACGATCGCGTCGTTCTTGCCCGGGTTGGCGAAGGTCACGCCCTGGGTGTTGCGGCCGGTGTAGCGGACCTCGTCGACGCGGGAGCGCACGATCCGGCCCTTCTCCATGACCAGCATGACCTCGTCCTCGGGGGACACGACCAGCGCACCGACGAGGTCGCCGCCACGGTCCGAGGCCTTGGCCACGAGCACACCGAGCGTCGCGCGGCCCTTGACGGGGTACTCCGACGAGAGCGTCCGCTTGGCCAGGCCGTTCTCGAACACCACGAAGACGTCCGGGTCGGTGCCGTCCTCGATGACGTTCATCGCCAGCAACGAGTCGCCGTCGCGGAACTTCATGCCCGTCACGCCCGAGGTCGAGCGACCCATCGGCCGCAGCGTGTCGTCGGTCGCCGTGAACCGCACCGACTGACCCTTGACCGACACGAGCAGCAGATCGTCAGCCGCCGACGCCAGCGAGGCGCCCACGAGCTCGTCCCCGTCGCGCAGGTTGATCGCGATGAGACCGCCGGAGCGGTTGGAGTCGTAGTCGTCCAGACGGGACTTCTTGACCAGGCCGTTGCGGGTGGCGAGGACGAGGTAGGGGACGTTGATGTAGTCCTGGATCGCCAGGACCTGCGCGATCTTCTCCCCCGGCTGGAAGGCCATGAGGTTGGCGACGTGCTGGCCCTTGGACTCGCGCGAGCCCTCCGGCAGCTCGTAGGCCTTGGCGCGGTAGACGCGACCGAGGTTGGTGAAGAAGAGCAACCAGTGGTGCGTCGTCGTCGTGAAGAAGTGCTCCACGATGTCGTCGCCACGCAGCGAGGCGCCACGCACACCCTTGCCACCGCGGTGCTGCGAGCGGTACTCACGGGTGACGGTGCGCTTGGCGTAACCACCACGCGTGATGGTGACGACCACGTCCTCCTCAGGGATCAGGTCCTCCATGGACATGTCGCCGTCGTAGGGGACGATCTCGGTGCGGCGGGCGTCGCCATACTTGTCGACCAGCTCGCCGAGCTCGTCCTTGATGATCTGCCGCTGCCGCTCGGGCTTGGCCAGGATGTCGGTGTAGTCGTCGATCAGGCGCTGCAGCTCGTCGTGCTGCTCCATGATCTTCTGCCGCTCGAGGGCGGCCAGACGACGCAGCTGCATGTCGAGGATCGCCGTGGCCTGGATCTCATCGATGTCCAGCAGGTCGATCAGCCCGTCGCGCGCCACCTCGACCGTGCGCGAGGCGCGGATCAGGGCGATGACCTCGTCGAGGGCGTCGAGGGCCTTGAGCAGGCCGCGCAGGATGTG
>NZ_DCNR01000090.1:100758-101168 GCF_002322065.1 Dermacoccus sp. UBA1591
CCGCGCAGGATGTGGATGCGCTTCTCGGCCTCGCGCAGGCGATAGGTCGTGCGGCGCACGATGACCTCGACCTGGTGCTCCACCCAGTAGCGGATGAACGCGCTCACCGGCAGCGTGCGCGGCACCCCGTCCACCAGCGCCAGCATGTTGGCGCCGAAGGACTGCTGCAGCTGCGTGTGCTTGTAGAGGTTGTTGAGCACGACCTTGGCCACGGCGTCGCGCTTGAGCACGATCACGAGGCGCTGGCCGGTGCGGCCGGACGTCTCGTCACGGATGTCGGCGATGCCCTGCAGGCGCCCCTCCTTGGCGAGCTCGGCGATCTTGAGCGCCAGCGCGTCCGGGTTGACCTGGTAGGGGAGCTCGGTGACGACCAGGCACTGGCGGCCCTGGATCTCCTCGACGTTGACGAC
>NZ_DCNR01000090.1:101373-101588 GCF_002322065.1 Dermacoccus sp. UBA1591
ATCTCCTCGACGTTGACGACCGCCCGCATGACGACCGAGCCGCGGCCCGTGCGGTAGGCGTCCTCGATGCCGCGACGGCCCAGGATCAGCGCTCCCGTGGGGAAGTCCGGGCCCTTGATGCGCTGCATGCACACCTCGAGCAGGTCCTCGCGGGACGCCTCGGGGTTGGCCAGCAGCCACTCGACCGCGCTCGCGACCTCGCGCAGGTTGTGCGG
>NZ_DCNR01000091.1:0-39858 GCF_002322065.1 Dermacoccus sp. UBA1591
GTGCGACCCCCTTCGTCATGTCGTCAGAGGAGACGCCGCCGAGGCGGGAGGCGCTCATCGCGTCAGCTGCTGCGCGTCTGCACCTCGACGAACGGCGGCTTCGTGACGACGGCCTCGAGCATGCGACCACGCACGTCGACGACGACCTGGTCGCCCTCGGCGAGCATCGGCGAGACGAGCGCGAGCGCGACGCCCATGCCGAGGGTCGGCGAGAACGTCCCGGACGTCACCTCGCCGAGTTCAGCGCCCTCGGCGTCACGCACGATGCAGTGCGCGCGCGGGATGCCGCGGCCGGTGAGCTTGAGGCCACGCGAGATGCGACGCGGGCCCTCGGCCTTCTCCTTGGTCAGGGCGTCCTTTCCCCAGAACGCGTCCTTCTTCCAGCCGACGGCCCAGCCGGAGCGCGCCTGCACGGGCGTGATGTCGAGCGAGAGATCCTGCCCGTGCAGGGGGTATCCCATCTCGGTGCGCAGGGTGTCGCGCGCCCCGAGGCCGCAGGGCAGACCCTCGTAGGGGGCCGCGGCCTCGACGAGGGCGTCCCACAGCGCGAGGGCGTCGTCCCAGCGGCAGACGAGTTCGTAGCCGCGCTCACCGGTGTAGCCGGTGCGGCACACGGTGACGGGGCGGCCCTGCCAGTCGGCCTCGTCGAAGCTCATGTAGTCGTGGTCGACGGGCAGAGCGAGTGCGGAGACGACCTCGTCGGACTTGGGACCCTGGACGGCGAGCACGGCGTATTCCTCGTGCGCGTCGGCGACCTCGATACCCTCCGGCGCGGCCTCCTCGAGGCGGCGCACGACCTCGGCCGTGTTCGTGGCGTTGGGGATGAGGAACAGATCGTCCTCGGCCTTGACGTAGACGATCAGGTCGTCGACGACCCCGCCGCTCTCGTCGCAGCACATCGTGTACTGGGCCTGGCCGGGCCCGATCTTGCGCAGGTCGTTCGTCAGGCACGAGTTGACGAAGTCGAGCGCGCCGGCACCCTTCACCGTCGCCTTGCCCAGGTGGCTCACGTCGAAGATGCCGACGCGCTCACGCACCGCGGTGTGCTCGCGCACGACACCTCCGCCCGGATACTCGATGGGCATGTCCCATCCTCCGAAGTCGGCCATCTTCGCCCCGAGGGCGCGGTGACGCTCGTCGAGGGGCGAGAGCTTGTTCTCAGTCATGCCTCGAACCTACCGCGCCCACCGCGTCCTACGGGCCGTTAAGCTCGGCCCAGCAGCACGCACGCCGATGACCTCGGCATCACCCACGAAAGGGGCCCCACATGGTCGACATCACCCTCAGCGACAAGAGCGCGGACGCCATCGCAGCCGACGCCACCGTCGTCCTCACCGCACCGACGAAGGACGGCGCCCGCGTCATCGACCCCGTCGGAGTCTCCCCCGCCGCAGTCAAGGCGCTCAACGAGGCTCTCGCGACGCTCGAGGCGAAGGGTCGCGCCGACGAGGTGCTGCGCCTGTCGGGTGCCGGCGACCTGAGCGGCCTCGTCATCGCCGTCGGCTCGGGCGTCGACGCCGAGCAGGCGCCGACGAAGGCCTCCGCGCTGCGTGACGCCGCCGGTGCCGCCGCGCGTTCGCTCACGGGCACCTCGAGCGCCGTCTTCGCCTTCCCCGCGGTCGCCGACGACCTCGTCCAAGCCATCTGCGAGGGCATCGCCCTCGGCGCGTACGCCTACACCGCGTACAAGAGCAAGCCGAAGGAAGCCCTCGCCAAGGCAACGCTGCTCGTCACCGACGCGAAGTCGTCCGGCGCCCTCGCGGGCGTCGAGACCGCGGCGGCCGTCGTGACCGCGCAGAACTGGGCGCGCGACCTCGTCAACATGCCGCCGCTCGACCTCAACCCCGCCTCGTTCGCCGACATCGTCCGCAAGCGCATGTCGGGCACCAAGGTCAAGGTCGACATCATGGACGAGAAGGCCCTCGCGAAGGCCGAGTGCGGCGGCCTCATCGGCGTCGGCCGCGGCTCGGCGCGTCCGCCGCGCCTCGTGACGCTGACGTACAAGCCCGCGAAGGCGACGAAGCACATCTCGATCGTCGGCAAGGGCATCACGTTCGACTCCGGCGGCCTGTGCATCAAGCCCGCCAACGGCATGGCGACGATGAAGTGCGACATGGCCGGCGCTGCCGCCGTCGCGGCCTTCCTCGAGGCCGTCGCCGCGCTCGAGCTGCCGGTCGCCGTCACGGGCTACCTGTGCCTCGCCGAGAACATGACGGGCGCCGACGCGCAGCGTCCCGGCGACGTCATCCGCATGCACGACGGCACGACCGTCGAGATCGACAACACCGACGCCGAGGGGCGCCTCGTCATGGCTGACGGCCTGTGCTACGCCACCGAGGAGGAGCCCGATCTCATCATCGACATCGCGACGCTCACCGGCGCGGCCGTGCTCGCGCTCGGCAACCGCACGGCGGCGATCGTCGGCAACAACGACGAGGTGCGCGACGAACTGATCGCGGCCTCCGAGCGCGTCGACGAGCACATGTGGCCGATGCCGCTGCTCGAGCACCTGCGCCCGAGCATCGACTCCGAGGTGGCCGATCTCAAGCACACCGGCGAGCGCATGGGTGGGCTCATCACCGCGGCGATGTTCCTCAAGGAGTTCATCGGCGAGAAGAACGGCGAGCAGATCGACTGGATCCACATGGACATCGCGGCGCCCGCGTTCAACGAGGGCAGCCCCTACGGCGTCAACCCCAAGGGCGGCACCGGTTTCGCCGTCCGCACCCTCGTCGAGCTGGCTCGCGCCTGATCGAGCAGGCCCGCGGGTGGGAACGGCCGTTTTCCTACCCGCGGGTATTCGGGGCGGGTTTCCGCAACCCCGTCCGCGAGTGACAAGATGGCCTTGATCGGGGAGATCCGCTCGCTGCGAAGTGCCCCGGAGTTCACAACTTCATCCGCGAAACCAAAGTGAATTTTGGATTGAGGAGACCTCCACCCATGTCTGACCGCGTGACCATGCCGGCCCTCGGCGAGTCGGTGACCGAAGGCACCGTGACCCGCTGGCTGAAGAACGTCGGCGACACCGTCGCCGTTGACGAGCCGCTGCTGGAGGTCTCCACGGACAAGGTCGACACGGAGATTCCGTCGCCGATCGCCGGAACGCTGCAGGAGATCCTCGTCGAAGAGGATGAAACGGTGCCGGTCGGCGCCGACCTCGCCGTCATCGGTGACGGCGACGCTCCCGCGTCGTCCGACTCCGGTTCCGACTCCTCCTCCGACGACTCGCAGGAGGCCGAGCCGCAGGCCGAGGCCGACGAGATGAAGGACGAGGCCGCCGAGAGCGCGCCGCAGGCGTCCGAGAGCTCGAACTCCTCGAACGACTCCGCCGCTGAGGTCTCCGGCGGCGAGAAGGTGACGATGCCCGCGCTCGGCGAGTCCGTCACCGAGGGCACGATCACGCGCTGGCTCAAGTCCGAGGGCGACGACGTCGCCGTTGACGAGCCCCTGCTCGAGGTCTCCACGGACAAGGTCGACACCGAGGTTCCCTCCCCCGTCGCGGGCAAGCTGACGAAGATCCTCGTCGCCGAGGACGAGACGGTGCCGGTCGGCGCCGACCTCGCCGTCATCGGCGGCTCGGCCGGTTCGAGTTCCTCCGACGACTCGGCCGAGGCCGAGAAGGCGCAGAAGAACCAGGACGAGGTCGACTCGAAGAAGCAGGACGAGGCCGTCGAGGCCGCGGAGTCGAAGAACGAGACGCCGGCCCCGGTCAAGGACGACGAGGCCGCCGAGAAGGAAGCCCCGACGGCCGAGTCGTCGGCGAGCGAGGCGCCGAAGGACGAGGCCCCCAAGGCCGGCGCCGGCTCCGACAAGCAGCAGGAGACGTCGACGAAGGTCGACAACTCCGGCACCTACGTCACGCCTCTGGTGCGCAAGATCGCGGCCGAGAACAACATCGACCTGTCGACGATCACGGGCACCGGCGTCGGTGGCCGCATCCGTAAGCAGGATGTCCTCGACGCTGCGAAGAAGGCCCAGGAGCCGAAGCAGGAGGCCGCCGCGGCTGCGTCCGCCGCGGCTCCGGCAGCATCCTCCACCCCGGCCGCGTCGACGACGACGCCGCAGCCGTCCGCCGAGGCTCAGGCCAAGCGCGGCACGACAGAGAAGATGTCGCGTCTGCGCAAGGTCATCGCGCAGCGCATGGTCGAGTCGCTCGCCGTCTCCGCGCAGCTGACGGCCGTCGTCGAGGTCGACCTCACGAAGGTCGCGAGCATCCGTGCGCGCAACAAGGAGAGCTTCAAGTCTCGCGAGGGCGTCAACCTCTCCTACCTGCCGTTCATCACGACGGCTGTCGTCGAGGCGCTCAAGGCGTTCCCGCAGGTCAACTCCTCGGTCGACGGTGACAACATCATCTACCACAACGCCGAGCACATCGGCATCGCGGTCGACACGCCGCGCGGCCTGCTCGTGCCCGTCATCAAGGACGCGGGTGACCTGTCGATCGCCGGCATCGCGAAGAAGATCGCCGACCTCGCCGCTCGCACGCGTGACAACAAGGTGACGCCGGACGAGCTGGGTGGCGGCACGTTCACGATCTCGAACATCGGCTCGAACGGTTCGCTCATCGACACCCCGATCATCAACCAGCCGCAGGTCGCCATCCTCGGCACCGGCGCGATGGTCAAGCGTCCCGTCGTCGTCACCGATGAGTTCGGCAACGACTCGATCGCGATCCGTCAGATAATGAACCTCGTCCTCACCTACGACCACCGCGTGGTCGACGGCGCCGACGCCGGTCGCTTCCTCTCGGCCATCAAGGCTCGCCTGGAAGAGGGCGCCTTCGAGGTGTGATCGTCGCGGGCTAGTCTGACCGCATGACTGGACAGCGCATCGCCATCACCGGTTCCTCCGGAGTGATCGGCGGTGCGCTGTCATCATGTCTGCGTCGCCGCGGCGACACCGTCATCCGGATCGTCCGACGACCGGCGGTCACACCCGGCGAGGTGACGCTGCCCGAGGCCCGCAGCTCGAACAGCCGATTGGTCGAGACGCTCGCCACCGTCGATGCGGTCGTCAACCTGGCCGGGGCGGGCGTCGGGGATCATCGGTGGAGCCGCGCGTACAAGGACGCGATTCGCGAGTCGCGGATCGAGACGACGTCGAGGCTCGCCGACGCACTGGCGGAGGTGCCACAACGGATTCGTCTCGTCTCGGCTTCGGCGATCGGCTTCTACGGCGATCGCGGTGACGAGGTGCTCGACGAGACGAGCGCACCCGGGGAAGACTTCCTCGCTCGCGTCTGCATCGAGTGGGAAGCTGCGGCGATGAGGGCTGCGAAGCGCCACGACGTCGCCCTCGCGCGCACCGGTCTCGTCATGACGGGCGAGGCCGGAGCGTTCGCTCCCCTCCTGACGACGACGCGGCTGGGCGCAGGGGGCCCATTGGGTTCGGGGCGGCAGTGGTGGAGCTGGATCACGCTGCGTGACGAGGTGCGCGCGCTGGTGTTTCTTCTCGACCACCCCGACGTCGTCGGGCCCGTCAACCTCGTCGCACCGCGCGCGAGTCGGCAGGCCGATCTCGCACAGGCACTCGCGCGCTCGCTGCGGCGCCCCGCTGCCCTGCGCGTACCGAAGGGGGCATTGCGCTTCGTCCTCGGTGAGATGGCCGACCAGGTGACCGCGTCGACGCGGGTACGCCCCCACGTGCTCGAAGCTGCCGGGTTCGACTGGCAGGACGAGAACCAGGACCAGGCGCTCGACCGGCTCGTCGCGTCGGCGCTCTGACCGGCGCGCGTCGGGAGGCTGATCGGGCGCGTGGCGCGCTCTCGTCCGGTTCATGGCGGAGATGCGCCTCAGCTCGCTGACCAGGACGAGATGCGCCAGCCCGTGCCGTCGTGGCTGAGGACGAGCCGGACGTCATCGTGACGCGCAGCAACACGCTCGCTCGCGGTCTTGGTGCGGACGTCGTACCCCGACGTCGTGATTCGGCTCGTCAGGCACACCTGGCCACCGCTGCATGACGTCGGCGTCAGCGCGCCGATCGCGTAGCCGAGGCCGTCGTACGACGCGCCCTGCGCGCTCGCCCGCGTGAAGGCCTGCAGGTCGTGCGTGTGAGCAGCCGAGCCCGGCACGAGGCACCGGCCCAGGCCTTCTCGATCCAACGTCGACCAGGCCTTGGCCCGGCAGTCGAGCAGCGCCACGACCTCCTGACGCGTCGGAGCCGTCATCGTGGGCGTCTTCGCACCGGACGCGGGCACCGCCGTCCCCGCCTCCGGGTTGGTCGAGGGCGACACCGCGTTCGGCATCGTCTTCGACGGCGGTGCGGGCGTCACCGCCGTCGAGGACGTCGTCGAGTTCGCCGGTGTCACACCAGGGTTGGCGCGCGCGTAGGCCGCGCTCGTCGAAGATCCGGCGTCATTCGCCGAGTCTCCGCCTGCGTGAACGGGCCACATCGCTGCTGCTGTGACGACGCACGCCCCCAGCAGCGCCGCGGGCACCCAGCGACCAGCTCTCCAGCACGCGCCCGCCGCGTCAGCACGTCGCCCAGCGTCGACGGCCCCTGGACGCCACGTCCGTCTTCCCCCGACCTCGCCGCGGGTTTCAGCGCCACGACGCCCACGTCGCCCACGACGTCCGCCCCTGAGTGACGACCCATGGCGCTCCGCGTCGGCCGGCTCGAGGAACTGCCGCCGCTGCGCCTCGTCCCGCAGTCGTCGCGTGATCGACTCACCAACGGCAGGGGTGTCACTCCCCTCGCCAATCGGCACGGCGGTCGGCACGGGCACCGGGCGTGCGGTGGCGACACCGCGCAGCCGGGTCGCCAGCTCCGCGGCGTGCGGGCGCGACGACGGCGTCTGTGCGAGGCACGCCGTGATGAGGTCGACGAGCGCGTCCGGCGCGTCGGGCAGGACGTCGACGAGGTGCGGCCGCAGGGCTGCGACGGGCGGCGGCGTCCCCAGGAGACAGAACCAGGCGAGCGCCCCGAAGGAGTACACGTCGGCCGCAGCGCTGGGCGGTTCACCGTCGACGATCTCGGGTGCGACGAACCCGTAGGTGGCCCAGTCGGCCCCGTCGGCGCGTGCCGCGACACGCGTGGCCCCCAGGTCTGCGATCGCAGGGCGTCCCTGGTGATCGAAGAGGATGTTGGACGGGGTGAGGTCGGCGTGCACGCATCCTCGGTCGTGGAAACCCGCCATGGTCGCCGCGACCGGAGCGAGCGCCGTCACGCACTCGCCGACGGTGAGTCCGCCGCGTCCTCGCACGACGTCGTCGAGGCTGCCGCCGGCCATGTACTCGAGCACGAGCGCGCTGTGGCCCTCGGCGCTCGTCGTGAGATCGAGGGCCTCGACGACGTGGGGCCCCGCGTGGCGCCGCAGCATCCGCCATTCCGAACGCGCGGTGATCGCGGGTTCCGTGCTGACCTTGATCGCGACGGTGCCCTGCGGCCCGGTGGCGCGCCACACCGACGAGCTGCCGCCCTGCCCGATGCGCGCTTCGATGGTGTATCCGGCGATCGTGGGTGCGGTGGCGTCGGGCATGGTGACTCCTGGGTTCGGCGTGCGAGGGGCGCCGCGGTCGGCGTCACTGGTTCCACCATCGCCCAGGCGGGCCGAAGCGTGCGTCGAGTTATCCACAGGCAGGCCGGCGGCCGTCGCGGCGTGTCGGAGAGTAGGCTCGGGGGATGCGTATCCAGCACCTCGGCTTCGCCCCTGACTTCGTCGACTACGAGCAGGCGTGGGAGGTGCAGCGTCAGGTCCACGCCGACGTCGTCGCGGGCGGCGAGGACACGGTGCTACTGCTCGAGCACTCCCCCGTCTACACGGCGGGCAAGCGCACCGAGGCGCACGAGCGTCCCTTCGACGGCACGCCCGTCGTCGACGTCGACCGCGGCGGCAAGATCACGTGGCACGGTCCAGGTCAGCTCGTGGGCTACCCGATCATGGCGCTGCCCATCCCCATCGACGTCGTCGCGCACGTGCGTCGCCTCGAGCAGCTCATGATCGACGTGTGCGCCGAGTTCGGCGTCGACGCCGACCGCGTGGAGGGACGTTCCGGCACCTGGGTGCTCGCCGACGACAAGGGCCCCGACCGCAAGATCGGCGCCATCGGCGTGCGCGTCTCGAAGCGCGCGACGATGCACGGTTTCTCGCTCAATTGCGACTGCGACCTGTCGTGGACGCAGACGATCGTGCCCTGCGGCATCGCCGATGCCGGGGTGACGACACTGAGCCGCGAGGTCGGTCGTGACGTCACCGTCGCCGAGGTGCTCCCTGTCGTGGAGCGTCACCTGTCGGCGATCGTCGCCCCGTCGAAGGCGGCGTGAGCGCCGTCCGCGTACTCGCCGGGAAGTTTTCACCCGCGTACGCTGTTGTTCTGAGCGCTGGCGCGCATCTTCGCGCCGTGTCGCCCTCAATCGCTAAGCTGAGGAGTGCTTTTCTGTGACCGTCGCGCCCGAAGGCCGTCGACTGCTGCGCGTGGAAGCGCGCAACGCCGAAACGCCCATCGAACGAAAGCCGAGTTGGATCCGCACCACGGCGAAGATGGGCCCGGAGTACAACTCGCTGCAGAATCTCGTCAAGGGTGGCGGCCTGCACACCGTGTGCCAGGAGGCCGGCTGTCCCAACATCTTCGAGTGCTGGGAGGACCGTGAGGCCACGTTCCTCATCGGCGGCGACACCTGCACGCGACGCTGCGACTTCTGCGACATCGCGAGCGGCAAGCCGTCCGCCCTCGACCTCGACGAGCCGCGCCGCGTCGCCGAGTCCGTCCGTGAGATGGGCCTGCGCTACGCCACCGTCACCGGCGTCGCGCGCGACGACCTGCCCGACGGTGCCGCGCAGCTGTACGCCGACACCGTGCGCCTCATCCACGAACTCAACCCGAACACGGGTGTCGAGATCCTGCCGCCCGACTTCGGCGCCGTCCCCGAGCTCGTCGGCAAGGTCTTTGACGCCCGCCCCGAGGTGTTCGCCCACAACCTGGAGACGGTACCGCGCATCTTCCGACGCATCCGCCCGGCGTTCACGTACGAGAAGTCGCTCAAGGTGCTGACGATGGCGCGCGAACAGGAGCTCGTGACGAAGTCGAACCTCATCCTCGGCATGGGTGAGGAGGAGCACGAGATCGACCAGGCGCTCGTCGACCTGCACGAGGCGGGCTGCGACATCATCACGATCACGCAGTACCTGCGCCCCTCGAAGCTGCACCACCCGATCGACCGGTGGGTCAAGCCGGAGGAGTTCGTGCACTGGTCCGAGCGTGCCGAGGAGATCGGTTTCTCCGGCGTCATGGCGGGTCCGCTCGTGCGTTCCTCCTACCGAGCCGGCCGTCTGTACGCCCAGGTCATGGCCAAGCGCGGCCAGGAGCTGCCGGAGAACCTGCTGCACCTCGCGGAGGCGGCGTCGTCGCCGGCGCGTCAGGAAGCTGCGTCTTTGGTGGCCCGCGCCGAGACCCGCGTATCCTGACCCCATGGCATCAACCTCCCCCACCAACGAGCCCAAGAAGTCGCGGTTCCGCCGCGGTTCGAGCGGCGGCGCCACGAAGGCCGACGGTGCGTCGAGCACGAGAGGCGAGGCCAAGGAGCCGGGCCGCTCCGCTCAGTTCCGTCAGGTGTTCGAGACGGGGCGCGCCAACGACCCCGCGCTGCTGGCGTGGATGATCGGTGCGTTCGCGCTCGTGTTCGTGCTGCTGCTCATCATCGGCTTCAGTATCGGCCACCCGATCTACCTCGGCATCATCGGCGTGCTGCTGGGTGTGCTCGCCGCACTGCTCGTGCTCGCCCGCCGCGCGAACACCGCGATCTACAAGTCGATCTCGGGTCAGCCGGGCGCGAGCGTCGCCGTCATGTCGTCGCTGCGCAAGGGCTGGTTCGTCGAGCAGGAGCCCGTCGGCGTCGACATGGGCCGCAACCGCCAGGTGCGCGACCTCTCGGGTGCCGCGATGGTGTACCGCGCCGTCGGCAAGCCGGGCGTCGTGCTCGTCGCGGAAGGCCCCAAGGGCATGGCCGAGCGTTTGCTCTCCAGTGAGAACAAGCGCACGACGCGGGTGCTCGGCCCCGAGGTTCCGGTGCACACGCTGCGCGTCGGCACCGACGAGGGCTCCGTCCCCGTCGAGCGTCTGCAGAAGGACATGCAGAAGATGCCCAAGGTGCTCACCGACGACGAGGCCGCTCGCATCACCAAGCGCTTGCGCGCCCTTGGGTCGGGCCGCCCCGCAGCTCCGGCCGGTATCGACCCCACGAAGGCACGCGTCAACCGCGCCGCGATGCGTGGCCGCTGAGCCTCCACGCACGAACACGAGAGCCCGCCACCTCGAGGTGGCGGGCTCTCGTGTGTTCTGGGGCTTGTCGCGTGGCCCGCGCCCACGTGGTGCGACGCGGCGATGCATGTCGTCCCATCCGGGTGACGGGGCGTGCGGCGGGGCAACCCGCATGGGTCGTGCCGTGAAGGTCATGCTGCCTGGGGCGTGCGCGCGGCGAGCGTCAATGTCGCATCGAGTTCAACGCGAACGGACGATGACGGTGCCGGCGAGCTTGTCGTGCAGCCCGCGTCCGCTCGAGTCGGTGACGACGGCGGGGATCGCGAGGCAGAGCAGCACGGTGCGGACGGCGCCGGCGAGCAGACCGGGGGCGGCGCCGTCGCTGACGCGCTGCACCTGCATCCCCATGGCGCGGTGCCCGAGCGTCATCCCGAGGGTGCTGACGAGCAGGAGGTTCTCGACGGCGAAGACGGCGAGCGGTTTGAAGCCCTCGGCGCCGCTCCCGCCCCAGCGGTAGCCCAGCAACCCCATGGCGATGACGGAGCAGAGCGCCCAGTCGATGAGCAGCGCGACGGCGCGCGGGGCCAGCCGCGCGATGGAGCCGGGGCCCTCGACGGGGCGGTTCTCGGCGGGGTCGGCATCGGCGAGGGGGGCAGCTGGGGGCACGTTCGTTTCCGTTCGGTGGTGTCTCGCACTGTGAGTAGTAGCGCGCCCTCCAAGACTAGAGGTGAGGTGCCTGGATAGGTTGGAGGGGTGGTCGCGCGCCGTGCGCCGACCGGCGTGAACTGTTCACATGTTTCGTAACACCGACGAAACATGAGGGCCATGCCCGGGTAATCGGGGGGTCCTAGCATCATGGGCAACACGTGGTGTGGTGTCGACCGGCATCGCACACCCCAGTCAGGAGGATCCATGTTCAAGACCGCTGAAGAGGTCGTGAAGTTCATCGAGGATGAGGACGTCAAATTCGTCGACATCCGCTTCTGCGACCTGCCGGGCGTCATGCAGCACTTCAACATCCCGGCCGAGAGCTTCGACGCTGAGGCGATCGAGACCGGCCAGATGTTCGACGGCTCGTCCATTCGCGGTTTCCAGGCCATCCACGAGTCCGACATGAAGCTCATCCCGGACCTGCAGACGGCCTACCTGGACCCGTTCCGTGAGTACAAGACGCTCATCATCAACTTCTCGATCGTCGACCCGTTCACGGGCGAGCAGTACTCGCGCGACCCGCGCAATATCGCGGCGAAGGCCGAGGCGTACCTGAAGTCGACGGGGATCGCCGACACGGCGTTCTTCGGCGCCGAGGCCGAGTTCTACGTCTTCGACGACGTGCGTTTCGAGACGAAGCAGAACGCCGGCTACTACTACATCGACTCGATCGAGGCGGCCTGGAACACGGGCCGCGTCGAAGAGGGCGGCAACCTGGGGTACAAGACCCGGTACAAGGGAGGCTACTTCCCCGTCCCGCCCGTCGACCACTTCGCCGACCTGCGCGACGAGATGGTGCTGAAGCTGCACGAGGTCGGCCTCGAGGTCGAGCGCAGCCACCACGAGGTCGGCACGGCCGGTCAGATGGAGATCAACTACAAGTTCAACACCCTGCTGCAGTCGGGTGATGACGTCATGAAGTTCAAGTACGTCATCAAGAACGTCGCGTTCCAGAACGGACGCTCGGCGACGTTCATGCCGAAGCCGCTGTTCGGCGACAACGGTTCGGGTATGCACACGCACCAGTCGTTGTGGAAGGACGGCGAGCCGCTGTTCTACGACGAGCGTGGTTACGGTGGCCTGTCGGACATCGCTCGCTGGTACATCGGTGGTCTGCTCAAGCACGCGCCGTCGCTGCTCGCGTTCACGAACCCGACGGTCAACTCCTACCACCGTCTCGTACCGGGTTACGAGGCGCCGGTGAACCTCGTGTACTCCGCGCGCAACCGTTCCGCGTGCGTGCGTATCCCGATCACGGGCACGTCGCCGAAGGCGAAGCGTGTCGAGTTCCGTGTCCCGGACCCGTCGGCGAACCCGTACCTGTGCTTCGCGGCGCAGCTGATGGCGGGCCTCGACGGCATCAAGAACCGCATCGAGCCGCCGGAGCCGGTCGACAAGGACCTGTACGAGCTGCCGCCCGAGGAGCACGAGGCCATTCAGCAGGTTCCGGGTTCGCTCGGTGACGTGCTCGACGCGCTCGAGGCCGACCACGAGTATCTGCTCGAGGGTGACGTGTTCACGGAGGACCTCATCGAGACGTGGATCGAGTACAAGCGTCTGAACGAGATCGACCCGATTCGTTTCCGTCCGCACCCGCACGAGTTCGAGATGTACTACGACATCTGAGCCTGGGAGGCAAAGGCCGAGCGGGTTCAGATGTCGGAGAAAAAATGGTCATCTGAACCACCTCTGCATCTGGAGGCGAGGGTTGAGGGCCCGAGGCGGGCAGCGAGCGTGAGCGAGCTGCCCCCCCGGGCCCTCTGTCGTGGCCGAGCGGGTTCAGATGCCGGAGAAAAAATGGTCATCTGAACCGATCTTCAACGCCAGCCCCGCCGTAGCCGAGGAGGATGACCAACGGCCAGCTACGGTGGGCGTCATGGCTGACAACCTCGAATCTGAGATCTTCATCGCTGCTCCCCCGGAGCAGGTGTGGCCGCTCGTCAGTGACCTGCGGCGGATGCCGCAGTGGTCACCGCAGTGTCGCAAGGTGATTGCGCGGGGCCCGATCCGCCGTGGCACGTTCATGCTCAACGTCAATCGTGACGGCAATCTGTGGTGGCCGACGCGTGCCAAGGTGGCTGATTTTCACGACCTGCAGCGCGTCGCTTTCCGGGTGCTCGACAACGGCACGACGTGGAGCTTCACGCTCACGCCGCAGGACGGCGGCACCGTGCTGACGCAGCGACGTGACGTGCCGCCGGGCGTTACGTCGAAGGTGTCGGCGCTGCTCGTCGACAAGGTGCTCGGCGGTGAGGACCACTTCGAGGCCAACCTCGTCGCCGGCATGAACACGACGCTGCAGCGCATCCGCGCAGCCGTCGAGGCGCGCTCAGCTCAGGAGTGACAGCCGACGGCTCGGCGCAGCGGGCCCGTCCTCGACCTGAGCCGGCGCGACTCGCGTCGTGCCCAAGAGATGCCGCCCCCGTTCTTGCGCCCAAGTGCACCCGGGTGCACTCGGGCGCAAGAACGGGGTTCACTTCCCCAGGGTGCCGATTCCTCAGGGCGTGAGTCAGACGTTGGCGGACGCTGGGTAGACGATCTCGGACGCGCCGAGACGGTCGAGAATCCACGCGGTCTCGAACGCCGCTTCCTTCCACGCTTCGTACCGCCCGCTGACGCCGCCGTGGCCCGCGACCATCTCGGTCTTGAGCAGGATCGGCCGCTCGTTCTGGTCACTCGTGACGGTGCGGCGCAGCATCTGCACCCACTTCGCGGGTTCGACGTAGAACACGCGCGTGTCGTTGAGGCTCGTCGTCGCGAGCACCGACGGGTAGTCGACGTCGCGGACGTTCTCGTACGGCGTGTAACTCTTCATGTACGCGTACACGTCCGGGTCGGCGAGCGGGTTGCCCCACTCCTCCCACTCCCCCTGCGTCAGCGGCAGCGACGGGTCGAGCGTCGTCGTCAACGCGTCGACGAACGGCACCTGCGCGTGCACGGCGCAGAACAGCTCAGGCGCCTCGTTGAGCGCCGCGCCGATGAGGAGGCCGCCGGCCGAACCACCCTCGGCCGCAAGGCGATCGGGGGCCGCCCACCCCGTCTCGACGAGGTGACGCCCCGCCGCGACGAAGTCGGTGAACGTGTTCTTCTTGTGCTCGAGCCGCCCGTCGAGATACCAGGATCGGCCCATCTCACCGCCACCGCGCACGTGCGCGATGGCGAACACGACGCCGCGCTGCAGCAGGCTGAGCCGCAGGACGGAGAAATACGGGTCGATCGACGACTCGTACGAGCCGTACCCGTACAGCAGCACGGGGTTCGTCCCGTCAAGCGTGACGTCGCGGTGCGCCACGAGCGAGACCGGCACCTGGGCGCCGTCGGGAGCCGTCACCCACAGACGGTGCTGCTGGTAGTCGGCCGGGTCGTGGCCGCCCAGCACCTCGCGACGCTTGAGCAGCGTCACCTCGTCCGTCGTCGTGTCCCAGTCGTAGATGGCGCGCGGCTCGATGAACGACTCTGTTGCGACCATGAGCGTCGTCGCCTCGTACGTGGGGTTCGCCCCGACACCGACGACGGTGAGCTCCCCCGCGAACGGCAGCTCGCGCGCCGCCCCGAAACCGTCGCCCTCCTTGGGCAGGAGCCGCACGGTCGGCAGGCCGCCGGCGCGCAGCCCGACTAGCATGAAGTCGCGGTAGGCGGAGACCCCGAGGATGCGCTCGCCCTCGGCGCCCACGAGCAACGGCTGCCAGTTGTCGACGCCGGGGTCGGCGAGCGGCGCCACGGCCACGTCGAAGTCGACGCGGTCACGGTTGTGCACGATGTAGAGCCGGTCCCCGTCGATCTCGATGTCGTAGTCGAGCCCCTCGGTGCGCGGCTGCACGACGCGCCAGCCGGCGGCCTCGTCGTGCAGATCCATGAGGTGGAACTCGGAGGTGTTCTTCGACCCCATCGACAGGATGAGCCACCGATCGTCATGCGTGCCGCCGATGCCGAGCCAGAAGGCCGCGTCGTCCTCCTGGTAGAGCAGCACGTCCTCGCTCGGGTCGGTGCCGACGACGTGACGCCACACCTGGTGCGGGCGCCATGACTCGTCGACGCGCGTGTAGAAGTACGCATCTCCCGCAGCCGACCACACGAGGCCGTACCCGACGTCGGTGACGCTCTCCTCGATCGTCTCGCCCGTGGCGATGTCGCGCACCGTGACGGCGTAGCGCTCGTCACCCGCGAAGTCCATGAGCGCGGCGAGCCGGTTCTGGTCGGGCGTCAGCGCGAGTGCGCCGACCGAGTAGAACTCCTTGCCCTCGGCCTCGACGTTGCCGTCGAGCAGCACCTGCTCCCCCGCGAGCGCCTCCCCCGGCCGCGGCGTCGGACGGGCCTCACCGTCACGGTACGGTGCGCGGCAGCTGATGCCGTACTGCTTTCCCTCGAGGGTGCGCGTGTAGTACCACCAGTCCTTGTCGCGCACCGGGATCGACAGATCGGTCTCCTTCGTGCGCGACTTGATCTCGTCGAAGAGACGCTCGCGCAGCGGCTCCTGCGCCGCGAGCACGGCGTCGGTGTAGGCGTTCTCCGCGTTCAGATGCGCGATGACGTCGGGGTTGCTCTTGTCGCGCAGCCACTCGTAGTCGTCGACGAAGACGTCCCCGTGGTGGGTGCGCTGCGTCGGCACGCGACGAGCGATCGGCGGCATCGGCTGAGTCGCCGTGGTGTCGGTCATGGGTGTTCCTTCCGAACGGTCGTCGTGCGTCAGCCGAGGCACGAGGGGCCCAGGAGGGCCTTGAGGTCACCGAACAGCGCAGGCGTCGCGTTGACGCGCAGGCTGTCGTCGAGCTTGACGGTGAGGGTGCGCCCCGGCCGCGAGAGCTTGAGGTGCACCTCGGTGATGCCGGGGTGCTCCCCCAGTACCTCCTTGAGCCGCTCGGCCAACCCCTGCGTCGCCCGCGCGTACGGCAGGTGCAGCAGCACCGGGCCGCGTGGGCCGTCCGTCAGCTCGGGCAGCGTCAGCTCCATCGCGTTGAGCGCGACAGACTCGTCACGACGGTTGACGCGCCCCTTGACGGCGCACACGACGTCCTGGCTCAGCATCGTCGAAACCGTCGCGTACGTCGAGGGGAAGAACAGGCACTCGATCGCGCCGTCCATGTCCTCGACGGTCGCGATGGCCCACAGATCGCCCTTCTTCGTGCGCTTGATCTGCAGGCCCGTGATGAGCCCGGCGATCGTCACCGTCGCGCCGTCTGGCAGCGCGTCCTCGGCGAGCAGGCGCGCGACCGATGTGTCGGAGAACTGCGCGAGCGCCGCCTCGATGCCGAACAGCGGGTGGTCGGAGACGTACAGGCCGAGCATCTCGCGCTCGAACGCGAGCTTCGTCTGCTTGTCCCACTCGATCGGCGGAATCTGCGGTAGCGCGGCGAACTCGATGCCCGGCGCGTCGTCACCGAAACCGGCGAACAGCGAATCCTGCCCGTGCTCCTCCTTGCGCTTCTCGTCGATGAGCGCATCGACGTACGACTCATGGATCTGCACGAGCCCCTGACGCTGGTGGCCGAGGTCGTCGAACGCGCCCGCCTTGACGAGTGACTCGACCGTGCGCTTGTTGAGCACCGTCGCGGGGCACTTGCGCAGGAAGTCCTCGAACGAGGTGAAGCGGCCCTTCTCCTCACGCGCCGCGATGATCGCCGCGACGACGTTGGAACCGACGTTGCGGATCGCCTCGAGCCCGAAACGGATGTCCTCGCCGACGGCCGCGAAGTTGCCGATCGACTCGTTGACGTCGGGCGGCAGCACCTTGATGCCCATGTGACGGCACTCGTTGAGGTACAGCGCCGACTTGTCCTTGTCGTCTCGCACCGACGTGAGCAGCGCCGCCATGTACTCGGCCGGGTAGTTCGCCTTGAGATAGCCCGTCCAGTACGACACGAGCCCGTACGCCGCGGTGTGCGCCTTGTTGAACGCGTAGTCGGAGAACGGCAACAGGATGCTCCACAGCGTCTGCACCGACTCCTTCGAGAAGCCGTTGTCGAGCATGCCCCTCTCGAAGTTGACGTACTCGGCGTCGAGCACCTCCTTCTTCTTCTTGCCCATCGCGCGCCGCAGCAGGTCGGCGTTGCCGAGGGTGTACCCGGCGAGCTTCTGCGCGATCTCCATGACCTGCTCCTGATAGATGATCAGGCCGTACGTCATGTTGAGGATCGGCTCGAGCGCCTCGGTCAGCTCGGGGTGGATGTAGTCGATCTGCTGCTTGCCGTTCTTGCGCAGCGCGAAGTTGGTGTGCGCGTTGGCGCCCATCGGGCCGGGACGGTACAGCGCGAGAGCGGCGGAGATGTCCTCGAAGTTGTCGGGCTGCATGAGACGCAGTAGCTGGCGCATGCCGCCGCCGTCGAGCTGGAACACGCCGAGCGTGTCACCTCGCGCGAGCAGGTCGTACGTCTTCGCGTCCGTCATGTCCTTGCTCAGCGCGTCGAGGTCGATGTCCTCGTCACGGTTGGCCTTGATGTTCTTGAGCGCGTCGTCGAGGATCGTCAGGTTGCGCAGGCCGAGGAAGTCCATCTTGACGAGGCCGAGCGTCTCGCAGCTCGGGTAGTCGAACTGCGTGATGACGGCGCCGTCCTGCAGGCGACGCATGATCGGGATGACGTCGATGAGCGGTTCGCTCGACATGATGACGCCCGCCGCGTGGACGCCCCACTGACGTTTCAGCCCCTCGAGGCCGACGCCCGCGTCGAAGATGTTCTTGAACGTCGGGTCGGAGGCGATGAGCTCACGGAACTCGCCGCCCTCGGCGTAGCGCGGGTGGCTCTCGTCGTACATCTTCGCCAGCGGCACGCCCTTGCCCATGACGTCGGCCGGCATCGCCTTCGTCATCTGCTCGCCGATGGCGAACGGGAAGTCCATGACGCGCGAGGCGTCCTTGACGGCCTGCTTCGCCTTGATCGTGCCGTACGTGACGATGTACGACACGCGATCCTCGCCGTACTTGTCGACGACGTACCGGATGACCTCCGAGCGCCGACGCTCGTCGAAGTCGACGTCGAAGTCGGGCATCGACTGACGTTCGGGGTTGAGGAAGCGCTCGAAGATCAGACCATGCGGGACGGGGTCGAGGTCGGTGATGCCCATCGCGTACGCGCACATCGAACCGGCACCCGAACCACGCCCCGGCCCGACGCGGATGCCGTTGCGCTTCGCCCAGTTGATGAAGTCGGCGACGACGAGGAAGTAGCCCGGGTAGCCCTTGCCGATGATGACGTCCTGCTCGTACTTCGCCTGCTTCACGGCGTAGTCCGGCACACCCTCGGGGAAGCGACGGCGCAGCCCCGTCTCGACCTCCTTGATGAACCAGGACGTCTCGTCCTCACCCTCGGGGCAGGGGAAGCGCGGCATGTAGCGCCCTTCGCCCTCGGTGAAGGACACCTCGCACTGCTCGGCGATGAGCAGGGTGTTGTCGCACGCGTCCGGGTGGTCTCGGAAGAGGTGACGCATCTCGTCGGCCGACTTGAGGTAGAACTCGTGGCTGCCGAACTTGAAGCGGTTGGGGTCGGTCAGGCGCGAACCCGAGTTGATGCACAGCAGCGCATCGTGGTGGACCGCGTCCTCCTTGTTCGTGTAATGCAGGTCGTTCGTCGCGAGAAGCGGCAGGTTGAGGTCCTTCGCCAGCTTGAGCAGGTCACTGCGCACGCGCCGCTCGATGTCGACGTCGAGGTCGTGCTCCATCAGCTCGCAGTAGAAGTTGCCGTCACCGAAGATGTCGCGGAACTCCGCCGCGGCCTCGCGCGCCTTGTCGTACTGCCCCAGACGAAGGCGCGTCTGGATCTCCCCCGATGGGCACCCCGTCGTGCCGATGATGCCCGTGCCGTACGCGTTGAGCAGCTCTCGGTCGAGTCGCGGATACTTCGAGTACACCTGGTCGAGCGAGGCCTGCGAGCCCATGCGGAAGAGGTTGTGCATGCCCTCGTTGTTCTTCGCGAGCAGCGTCATGTGCGTGTAGAGACCCCGGTTGGAGACGTCGTCGGCCTCCTGGCCGCGCTCGCCCCACGTCGTGCGCGTCTTGTCGGTGCGGTGCGTGCCCGGCGTCATGTACGCCTCGAGGCCGATGATCGGCTTCACGTCATACTTGCGCGACTTCGACCAGAACTCGTAGGCACCGAACAGGTACCCGTGGTCGGTGGTCGCGATCGCGGGCATGCCGAACTCCTGCGCACGCGCGAACATGTCATCGATACGGGCTGCACCGTCGAGCATCGAGTACTCGGTGTGGTTGTGCAGATGGACGAAGCTCTTCGACTGACTGGACATCGCCCAGAAGTCTACGACCGGCCACCGACAACCCCGCCGGATGCGCGACGCCCGGCTCCCGGGGCGAGCGGGGAGCCGGGCGGAACGTCGCGGAATTCCGCGTCAGGCGCTGATGCGATCGAGCGCGCGCTGCAGGTCGGCCGGGTACGGCGAGGTGAACGTCACACGTTCGCCGCTACCGGGGTGGTCGAATCCGAGCTCGACGGCGTGCAGCCACTGACGCTCCAGCCCGAGCTTCTTCGCGAGCGTCGGGTCGGAGCCGTACAGCGGGTCGCCGACGCACGGATGATGCATCGCTGAGACGTGGACACGGATCTGGTGGGTGCGCCCCGTCTCGAGATGGATCTCGAGCAGCGACGCCGACCGGAACGCCTCGAGCAGTTCGTAGTGCGTTACCGACGCGCGGCCGGAATCCATGACGGCGAACTTGTAGTCGTGGTTGGGATGGCGCCCGATCGGCGCGTCGATCGTGCCCTCGATCGGGTCGGGCAGGCCCTGCACGAGCGCGTGATACGTCTTGTCGACCGTGCGGTCACGGAATGCCTGCTTGAGCAGGGTGTACGCACGCTCGCTCTTGGCGACGACCATGAGACCGCTCGTGCCGACGTCGAGGCGCTGCACGATGCCCTGACGCTCCGGTGCGCCCGAGGTGGAGATGCGGTACCCCGCAGCGGCGAGGCCGCCGACGACATCCGGGCCGTCCCAGCCGACGCTCGGGTGCGCGGCGACGCCGGCCGGCTTGTCGACGACGACGATCTCGGTGTCGTCGTGCACGATGTTCATGCCGGGCACGGGTTCGACGCGGGGCGTCGCCTCACGCGGCCCGGTACGCTCCGGCATCGCGACCTCGAGCCACGCGCCGGCGCTCACGCGCTCGGACTTCGCGACCCGCTTGCCGTCGACGCTGACGGCGCCCTCGGCCGCGAGTTCGGCGGCGCGGGTGCGGGAGAAACCCAGCAGGCGGGCGATGGCCGCGTCGACGCGCTCCCCCTCGAGCCCTTCGGGGACGAACAACGACTTGACCTCGCTCATCGCTGAGCCTCCTCGGTGGTGGGCGACGCGCCATCATCTGCGCCGTCGTGGGCGCCCTCGCGCGTTCCGTCGAGACCGATGCCGCGGAAGGTCAGCAACACGACGAGGGCCGCGGCGACGCAGATCGCCGAATCGGCCAGGTTGAAGATCGGCCAGTGCGGCAGCTCGAAAAAGTCCACGACGTGGCCACGCCCCCCACCCGGCTCACGAAAGAACCTGTCGATCAGATTGCCGACGGCTCCTCCGATGATCAGCCCGAAGGCGAGGGCCCACGGGAGGCTACGCAGCTTGCGCGCGGTCACGGCGAGCACGACGACCACGACCACCGCGATCGCGGTGATGAAGAGCGTCGAATTCGTGCCGAGGCTGAACGCGGCGCCGGGGTTGTACGTCAACCGCAGCCGCAGGAACGAGCCGAGCAGATCACGCGGGCGGCCGTCACTCAGGGCGTCCTGCGCCCATTGCTTGCTGGCCTGGTCGGCCGCGATGACGCCGAGCGCCGCCACGGCGACGAGCGCGAGAGGGCGCCCCGAGACGCGGGACGGGGGGACGGTGGGTGTGGCGCCCGAGTTCAGCGGCGCTCCTGCTTCTTCTTGCATGTCATGCATAGGGTCGCACGAGGGAAGGCCTGGAGTCGAAGTTTGCCGATCGGGCCGCCGCACGATTCGCATACGCCGTACGTGCCGTCGTCCATCCGCCCGAGGGCGCGTTCGCTCTGACGCAGCACCTCCGCGGACTTGCGGGCCAACGAGATCTCGTGCTCGCGCTCGAAGTTCGCGTTGCCGACGTCGGCCTGGTCGTCGCCCGCCCCGTCGCCCGGGTTGCGCAGCAGCCCCTCGAAGTCCGTGGCGAGTTCGTCGAGCTCGGCGCGCACGCGGGCCACGTCGGCCTCGAGCTCGGCCCGCACCTCGGCGAGTTCGGCGTCGCCCCACGGCTCCTCGGCGCCGCCGACGGCCAGGTCGCTCGCGGCGGTCTTCTGTGTCGCCATGGTGGTCACTCCAGTCTCCCAGCGGCGCCCGCTCGGCGCGCACGATGATGCGGATATTACGCAGAGGATAGGCCACATCAGGCGGGTCGAGGCGAACAACAGATGAAGTTTTACGTACCCGCTAGTAGGACCAGCAAAGGGACGCACGAAGCGGGCTCGTGGACGACAGATCGTGCACGAGCCCGCTTGGTGACGGCCATGAGGCCGCGGTCATCACGCTTTGGTGTCGGGCGTCTGCTGCTTCTCGTCGAGCTTGCGCAGCTGCTCGCTCAGGTAACCCTTGAGGTTCGAGCGGTAGTCGGTCTCGAAGCCCTTGAGCCGCTCGATCTCGGCTTGCAGCGCCGTGCGTCGCGTCTCGAGGTCGGACAGGATGCTCGTGCGACGCTGCTCGGCCTCGGTCACGAGCGCGGCCGACTTCTCGGTACCCGTGCGCACGAGCTTGTCGTGCTGGCTCTGCCCGCTCGAGACGAGTTCGTCGTGCTTGGCCTGAGCCTTCTTGACGAGGTCGTCGTGCTCGCTCTGGCCGCGCTTGACGAGGTCGTCGTAGGTCGACTGGCCTGTCGTCAGCAGTTCGTCGTGGCGCTGCTTGGCGCTCGACAGCAACTTCTCGCTCTTCGCGTTCGCCTCCGTGACCACCTTGTCGCGGTGCGCGGTGGCTTCGCCGACGAGACGATCACGCTCGGTCTCGCCGTCACGCACGTGCTGGTCGTGCAGACGCTGTGCGAGGGCGATGACGCCCGCCGCGTCGGTGCCGGCGTTGGTCTCGTTCGTGGCCGGCTGCGTCGACGTCGCCGAGGCGGCCTCGCGGGCCTGCTTCAGCTCGTTCTCCAGCTGCGTGATGCGCGCGTCGGCCTCGGCCAGCTTCGCCTGCGCGTTCTTGGCCTCCTCGCGGGCGCTCTGGAGGTCGCGACGGGCGCTCGTGGGGTCGGCGCTCGCCGCGTCCTGACCTGCGTCGGCAGCCTCGTTCGCCTTGGGGGCACGCGCCTTGTCGAGTTCGGTGCGCGACGTTTCCAGTTCCTTCTTGAGGCGCGCGATCTCCGCCTTGTCCTCGTCGCTCGAGCCACCCGCGGCTGGAGCCGCAGCGTTGTTCACCGGCGTGAGGGCCGGGACGGCCGTCGTCTTCGACTGGCCCGCCATCGTCGCGTCGCCGTCTCCGCCGTGGCTGCGGCGGCAGTCGTCGAGCTTGTCGCTCAGCGAGTCGTTCTCGGCGTTCAGCCGACGCAGCTCGACGACGATCTCGTCGAGGAAGTCGTCGACCTGGATCTCGTCATACCCGTTGCGCCCGAACCCCTTCGGCTTCGAGAACTCCTTCTTGACGACGTCTTCCGGCGTCAGCGCCATGTATTCACCTCAGTAACGCTCGAAGCCGAGGCGGGGCCTCGGCAAATCCGTTTCGTGCACGCCGATGCGGGCACGCTCAAAATTTCCCGACTTCACCTTAGGAGATTAGCCGCGACTTGCACAGCCAGCGCCACGATCAGGAACGCCAGGTCGATGCCGACGCCGCCGAGGCGCAGGGGCGGAACGACGCGGCGCACCGCCTTGATCGGCGGGTCGGTGACGGTGTAGACCGCCTCCGCGACGACGAGCACGACGCCACGCGGCGTCCACTGCCGCGCGAACACCTGGATCCAGTCGAAGACGAGGCGCGCGATGAGCACGACGAAGAACACGTCGAGCACGGTCGCGAGCGCCGTTCTGACGCCGTTCATCGAGTCTCCTTCATCACCATGACGCCATCCTCCCACGCATGGGCGCGGCCGCCGTCATCCAGCGGACAACGGCGGCCGCGGCCCGAGCGCGAGGCGACGATTCAGCTCTGGTTGAACAGCCCGCGCGTCGCCTTGGCGACCTCGGGCCCGCTCGTGGAGACCTCGACGTTCTCGGGCGAGAGGAGGAAGACCTTGCTCGTCACGCGCTCGATAGAGCCGTGCAGACCGAAGACGAGACCGGCGGCGAAGTCGACGAGACGCTTGGCGTCCGTGTCGTCCATGTCGGACAGGTTCATGATGACGGGGACGTTGTCGCGAAAGGCCTCACCGATCTCCTTGGCCTCGTTGTACGTCCGAGGGTGGATGGTCGTGATGCGACTCATGGTCGAGGCCTCCGTGTCGGAAAAGTCGTGGTGGGTCACCTCGGGGCGCAGCGGCGTGACCTCGGCAGGGGCGCGACGTTCGTACGCGTCATAGTCGTCGTGACGCTCGTCGTCGTAGGCGACCTCGTACTCCTCGACGTACTGCTCGCTCGCGCGCGGCGCGTGCGTGTCCACGTCGGACAGTCCGAGGTATTCCATCGTCTTGCGCAGTGCGCTCATTCTTCCTGCTCCTGTGTCCGCCTGGCCCCTCGCGGAAAGGGCACCACATAGCTCGTCGGTGTCAGGCTCGAAGTTACCCGGCGAGCGGACGCGAACCGAGTATTGCGCTTCCGACACGCAGGTGTGTCGCGCCGATCTTCACCGCGTCCTCGAGATCGCCCGACATCCCCGCCGACAACGACGTGGCCTGCGGGAAGTTTGCGAGGAAATCTTGACGGACGTGCGCGAGACGCGAGAACGCGGCGGCCGGCTCCTCTCCGAGTGGCGCGACCGCCATGAGCCCGCACAACCGTAGGTGCGGCGCCTGCTCGACCGCCGCGGCCACCTCGTGCAGCTCGGTCTCCTGCGCGCCACCGCGCCCCGAACCGTCACGCTCGAGAGCGACCTGCACGAAGATGTCGAGGGGGTTCTCGCGATCCGCGGCGCCGGCGTCGAGCAGCGGCACGAGCTTGAGCCGGTCGAGCGACTGCACGACGTCCGCGTGCCGCGCGATGCGGCGCGCCTTCTTGCTCTGGATCTGGCCGATGAAGTGCCGACGCGGTGAGGCGATGAGATCCGGACGCTCGGCGCGCAGCGCATCGACCTTCTCGACGAGCTCCTGCTCGCGGTTCTCCCCCACGTCGCCCACCCCGAGGTCGGCGAGCGCGACGAGGTCGGTGACGGGGAAGAACTTCGTGACGACGACGAGCGTCGGGGCGTCGTCACGCCCGGCCGCGCTCGTGGCGGCGGCGATGCGGACGCGCACGCGCTCCAGGTTGGCCTGCAACTCGGCGCGACGCGCGGGCGAGGCGTCGAGACCACGGCGACTGGGGTCGGAATCGGCGGTGCGTGACGGCGTCGGAGGCTGCATCACGACACGGCCGCCTTGCGGACGATGAGCCCGGCGAAGCGACCCGTCGCGCCGTCGCGACGATACGAGTACAGGCGAGGCTCCTCACGCGTGCATCCCGGCACCCATTCGAGCGGGACACCGGCGTCCGCGAGCTGCGACGCGACGCCCGCCGCGACGTCGATCGCCGGCGTGCCCGTCCACGTGATGGCGGCGCTGGCCGGGTGGGCCTGACGCGCGGCGTCATGCATCTCGCGCGGCACCTCGTAGCAGCGCCCGCAGATCGACGGGCCCAGCACTGCGCTGATGTCGCGCGCTCCGAGGTGGCGCATCGCCTCGAGCGCCGCCGGCACGACGCCGGCGAGCATGCCGGGACGCCCGGCGTGCGCGACGCCGATGACGCCGGCCGCGTCATCACTCAGGAGAACCGGCGTGCAGTCGGCCACCATGACGCCGAGCGCGAGGCCGCTGTCACGGCTGACCATCGCGTCAGCGCTCGGTCCGGCCTGACCGGAGGCGACGTCGGCGAGGGTGACCTCCGCGACGCTCGCGCCGTGGACCTGATCCATCCAGGCAATGGGGACGCCACCCAGCTGCGCGGAGACCCGCTCCCTGTTCACGCGCACCGCACGCTCGTCGTCACCGACGTGCAGCCCGAGGTTCAACGCCGAGAACGGCGCCTCACTGACCCCGTCGAGGGAATCGGTGAAGCACCGTTCGAGCGAGCCGCTCGGCGACTCACGCCGGTCGTGCCAGAAGAACATCGACCGGGCTCCGGATCACTTGAGGAAGTCGGGGACGTCCAGGTCGTCACGATCCTCGAACGTGACCTCCTTGGGCGGACGCACGACCTCGGGGGCCTGCTGACCGCCCTGCTGCGACTGCCCTTGCTGCGCCTGGCCCTGCTGAGCGTCCTGGGCGTGCTGCTGCTCACCCTGACCCGGCTGGACGCGGGCCGGCGGCGCGGAGACGCGCGTCGGGCCGGCGGTCGTCCCGGGAACGGTGACGGGCTTGATCGTCGCCGGGGCGGCAGCCTGCGGCTGGTAGGACTGCTGCGCCTGCTGGGACGGCATCTGCGCGGACGTCTGCTGCTGCGCGGGACGCTGCTGAGCGCCACCCTGCTGAGCAGGACGCTCATCGTTGCGCTTCTGCGGCGCACCACCGTCGAAACCGGCGGCGATGACGGTGACGCGCACCTCGTCGCCCAGGGCGTCGTCGATGACGGCACCAAAGATGATGTTGGCCTCGGGGTGCGCCGCCTCCTGCACGAGGCGAGCGGCCTCGTTGATCTCGAACAGACCGAGGTCGGAACCGCCCTGGACCGACAGCAGGACGCCGTGGGCGCCGTCGATGCTCGCCTCGAGCAGCGGGCTCGAGATAGCGAGTTCGGCGGCCTGCACCGCGCGGTCCTCGCCACGGGCGGAACCGATGCCCATGAGCGCCGAGCCGGCACCCTGCATGACGGACTTGACGTCGGCGAAGTCGAGGTTGATCAGACCTGGGGTCGTGATGAGGTCGGTGATGCCCTGGACACCGGACAGGAGCACCTGGTCGGCCGAGCGGAAGGCGTCAAGCATCGAGACGGCGCGGTCGCTGATCGACAGCAGCCGGTCGTTCGGGATGACGATGAGCGTGTCGACCTCTTCGCGCAGCGCGGAGATGCCGAGCTCGGCCTGGTTCGCGCGACGACGGCCCTCGAAGGTGAACGGGCGGGTCACGACACCGATCGTCAAAGCACCGAGGCCGCGGGCGATCTTCGCGACGACGGGCGCACCACCCGTGCCCGTGCCACCACCCTCACCGGCGGTGACGAACACCATGTCGGCGCCCTTGAGGACCTCTTCGATCTCCTCAGCGTGATCCTCCGCCGCCTGACGACCGACCTCGGGGTCGGCGCCGGCACCGAGACCGCGCGTCAGCTCACGGCCCACGTCGAGCTTGACGTCGGCGTCACTCATGAGCAGGGCCTGGGCGTCGGTGTTGATCGCGATGAACTCCACACCCTTGAGGCCGACCTCGATCATCCGGTTGATGGCGTTGACGCCACCGCCGCCGATACCGACGACCTTGATGACGGCCAGGTAGTTCTGGGGAGTTGCCACGAGAAGAGGCCTTTCGAAAGCGGGTGCGAGTATGCAGAGCCGATGCTACGCGACCGGATGCCCGGACGCGAACATCTCGACGTCAACTCGAACGTGACCCCGCCAGGCACGTGGCCCGCCGACCCGCGCACCACCGCACCCCCTCGGCGACCCGGGACCCCTGAGGCAACGGAAGACCCCCGGCATTCCGCAGAATCCCGGGGGGTCTTGGCCGCCGAAAAGATTAACCTTCGACTTCACCTTCACGCGTATTGAGACCAGTGAGGATGCGCGGGCCGAGGTGCGTGACATCGCCCGCGCCGACGGTCACGACGAGGTCGCCCGGGCGAGCCACGTCGAGCACGCGAGCGAGCGCGTCGTCGGCCGTGGGAGTGAACTCGCCGCGTCCGGACGTCATGCGATCGGTGATCAGCGCGCCGCTCACCCCGGCGACGGGCTGCTCGCGCGCGCCGTACACGTCGAGGACGAAGGCGTGGTCGGCGCCATCGAGCGCCGCGGCGAGACCGGTCGCCGCGTGCTGCGTACGCGAGTACAGGTGGGGCTGGAAGATGACGATGAGTTCGCCGTCGTCCTTGAGCCCGGCCGCCGTACGCACGAGGGCGTCGAGCTTGCCGGGGTTGTGGGCGTAGTCGTCGACGACGCGGACGCCGCCCGCCTCACCACGCGGCTCGAACCGACGCGAGGTGCCGCGGAAGGCCCCGAGCCCGCGCGCGACATCGGCCGGCGCGAGGCCGAAACCGTGGACGAGGGCGGTGTAGACGCCCGCCGCGTTGAGCAGGTTGTGGGCACCCGGCACATGCAGCGCGACGTCGTGGACGGCATCCCCGTCGCGAAGGCTCATGCGCCAGTCGAAGCCCTCCCCGCTCTCCGCGACGATACGCACGTCTGCGTCGGTGTCGCGCCCGTACGTCAAGACGCGCGCGCCCGCGGCGCGACGGCGCTGGGCCAGGGCCAGCGAGCCCTCGTCGTCAGCGCAGGCGACGAGCAGACCCTGCGGCGCGATCGTCGCCGCGAAGGTCTCGTAGGCACGAGCAAGGTTGGCCGACGTGCCGTAGAAGTCGAGGTGATCGTCCTTGATGTTCGTGACGATCGCGACCTGCGGGTGGTAGACGACGAACGAGCCGTCGCTCTCGTCGGCCTCGACGACGAAGATCTCGCCCTCGCCCGGTGCCGCGTTGACACCGAGCCCCGCGACGTTGGCGCCGATCGCGAACGACGGCTTCTCTCCCGCCGCGACGAGGGCGGCCGTCGCCATTCCGCTCGTCGTCGTCTTGCCGTTGGCGCCCGCGACGGCGAGCCCGCGACCCGCGCGCATGAGCATCGCGAGGCCCTGGCTGCGGTGCAGCACCGGCAGACCGCGCCGTCTGACCTCGACGAGTTCGGGGTTGGCCTCGTTGATGGCGCTTGAGATGAGGACGACGGCGCCGTCCGGCACGTCGGCAACGTTCGCGGCGTCGTACCCGAGCTCGATGCGTGCTCCCTGGGCACGAAGGTCGTCGAGTACCGGCAGGTCGACGTTGTCGGAGCCGCTCAGGGTGACGCCCGCGGCGAGGAACAACCGCGCGACGCCCGACATGCCTGAGCCGCCGACCGCGATCATGTGCACGTGTGGCACGTCCGCGAGAGCGGGCAGCGGCGCGGCGAAGTCGAACCGCTCGTTCACACCGTTGCTCATGCCCGGCCCCCGGTCGCTGCAGCGTCCTCGATGAGGTCGACGAGGCGTGCGGCGCCATCCGCGTGCCCGCGGCTGCCGGCTGCCGCACGCATGCGGGCCAGCTCGTCGGCGTCCGTCACGAGCGGGATGACGACGCGCTCTACCCACGTCGCGTCGACGTCGCCGTTGTCGACGAGCAATGCTCCCCCGGCCTCGACGACGTCCTTCGCGTTGAGTCGCTGCTCGCCGTTGCCGATGGGCAGCGGCACGTAGATCGCGGGGATCGCGAGCGTGGACAGTTCGCTCACCATGCCGGCGCCGCTTCGCGTGACGACGAGGTCGGCCACCGCGTAGGCGAGGTCCATGCGGTCGCAGTACTCCTCGACGACGTAGCGCGGCCCCGAGGCGGTGGCCGGGGCCTCGAACCCCTTGCCCCGCCCGGTGATGTGCAGGACCTGCACCCCGGCCTCACGCAGCGCCGGCGCGGCCGCGGCGAAGGCCTCGTTGAGACTCGCTGCACCGAGCGAGCCACCGGTGATGACGAGCGTCGGGCGTCCGGGTTCGAGACCGAAGTACGTCATCGCCTCGGCGCGCAGCATCGCGGGGCGAAGCTCTCGGATCTCGCGTCGCAGCGGCATCCCGACGACCTCGGCGCCCGCCAGCGGGGTGCCGGGGAACGTCGTCGCCGTGTGCGCGGCCCATCGCACGCCGAGCTTGTTCGCCAGCCCCGGCCGGGCGTTCTGCTCGTGGATGACGATGGGGATCCCAGCCTTGCGCGCCGCGAGGTAGACGGGCGTCGAGACATACCCGCCGAAGCCGACGACGACCTGCGGGCGGCGTTCGGCAACGAGTGCCTCCGCCTGGCGCAGCGCCCCCCGGAACGCGGCGGGAAACCTCAGCGCGGCGACGTTCGGCCGACGCGGGAAGGCGACCTTCGGCACGTAAGACAGCGTGAAACCGTGCTCGGGCACCAGTCGCTCCTCGATGCCGTCAGGGGAACCGACGACCGTGATGACGGCTTCGGTGTGGCGGTCGGTGATCTCCTGCACCGTCGCGAGCAACGGCAGGACGTGACCGGCCGTTCCTCCTCCGGCGAGCAGAACGCGTTCGAGCGTCATGTCAGTCAGCCTTTCCGTCGAGGGAGCACGGCGAGTGTGCGCGCCACGCGGCGCGGTTTGAGGGTGAGAGCTTCGGCGGCACCTGGTTCCTGCCTGGCGAAGGCCAACAGGATGCCGATGCCGAACAGTGTCATGACGAGCGCCGACCCGCCATAGGAGACCAGCGGGAGCGGCACACCGACGATCGGGAAGATGCCCAGGACCGAGCCGATGTTGACCACTGCCTGGAAACAGATCCACACCATGATGCCGGCACTCGCGACGCGGACGAACATGTCACGCGTCTGCGCGATGAGCCGGTAGCACGCGTAGGCGAGCACGACGTACAACGCGAGCACCGTGAGGGCACCCGGCAGACCGAGCTCTTCGCCGATGATGGCAAAGATGAAGTCGTTGTGAGCCTCCGGCAACCACTGCCACTTCTCACGCGAGGCGCCCGGCCCGAGGCCCCACACTCCGCCCCCGGCGAGAGCGTACATGCCGTGCACCTTCTGGTAGCACCCGTCGAGATCGACGTTGTCGCACCCACCGAGCCAGGCCTGGATGCGCGAGGTCCGGTTACCACTCGTCCAGATCGCGATGGGCAACGTGACGAGGGCGAGGGCCGCCAGCCAACCGAACAACGCCTTGCGCGCGCCGGCACACCACAACATGCCGAGGTAGATGACCGAGACGACCATCGTCGTCCCGAGATCCTTGCCGAGCATGATCAGCCCGATGAGCAGGACGACATAGGGCACGGTAGGCAGGATCGAGCGACGGGGGTCGTGCAGGTGGGCCTGTCGGTTGGACAGGACGAGCGCCACCATGAGGATCAGCGCCACCTTGCCGATCTCGGACGGCTGGATCTGCAGCCCGCCCACTCGGATCCAGTTGCGGTTGCCGAGTACCTCCACACCGATCCCGGGCACCATGACGAGCACCTGCAGGAAGAGTGCGGCGAGCATGAGAGGAAAGGCCATCACCTTGAACACCCGGATCGGCAGACGACTCGTCACGGTAGCCACGATGACACCGACCACGGCGAATACCGCCTGCTTCGTGAAGTCCGAATACGGCGACTGCGTATCCATGTACGACGTCACGCTCGAGGCGGACAACACCATGACGAGTCCGAGTCCGACGAGCATGCCCGCCGAGCCGAGGATCAGGTAATACGTGGCCAGCGGCGACTCGAGCCACTTCAGGCGTCCTCTGAGCTGACGCGAGGCCCCCTGCACCGCAGGCGAATCCCGCCATGACAGGCGCGTCGCCGTCATGCCCCGGATCCGCTGAGTGCCGCGACCGCGTCGGCGAACGCGTCACCGCGCGCGCCGTAGGAGGCGTACATGTCGAGACTCGCCGCTGCCGGTGCGAGCAGCACGGTGTCGCCGCGCTGGGCGGCTGCATTCGCCGCCGCGACGGCCTCACGCATCGCCTCGTCGGCATCGCTCGTCTCGATGACGGTGACGGGCACCTGCGGCGCGTGGGCCGCGAGAGCGTCGGCGATGATGCCCCGGTCACGACCGAGCAGCACCACGGCGCGCAGCCGCGAGGCGTTCGCGCGCACGAGATCATCGACCTCGGCGCCCTTGAGCAATCCGCCGGCGATCCAGACGACGGGGTCGAACGCCTGCAGCGACGCCTGGGCCGCGGGCGGGTTCGTCGCCTTCGAGTCGTCGACCCAGCGCACGCCGCCGACCTCGGCGACGCTCGCCATCCGGTGCGGCTGGGGCGTGTAGTCGACCAGGCCCTGACGGACCGCGGCGAGCGTCACGCCGTAGCTGCGGGCGAGCGCGGCCGCGGCGAGCGCGTCGGCGACGTAGTGCGGTGCGGAAGCGTTCGGGCCGAGGTCACTCAGGATGGCGAGTTCGGCTGCGCTGGTGCGTCGTTCGGCGATGAAGGCACGGTCGGCGAGGACGTCGTCGACGATGCCGACCATCGACGGCCCCGGCGTGCCGAGCGTGAACCCGATCGCGCGACAGCCGTCGACGACCTCGGCGTCCTCGACCATCGCCTCGGTCGCGGGATCGTCGACGTTGTAGACGCACGCGACCTGGGTGCGCTCGTACACCCGCCCCTTCTGACGCTTGTACTCCTCGTAGGAGCCATGCCAGTCGATGTGGTCGGGGGCGACGTTGAGGCAGCAGGACGCGTACGGCGACACCGTGCGCGACCAGTGCAGCTGGAACGACGACAGCTCGACCGCGATGACGTCGTACGGCTGCGGGTGCAGTACTGCCTCGAGCAGCGGCATGCCAACATTGCCGGCGGCCACCGCGCGCAGCCCCTGCGCCTTGAGCATCGACTCGAGCATCGTGACGGCCGTCGTCTTGCCGTTGGTCCCGGTGATCGTCAGCCACGGCGCACCGCCCTCGCGCGGGCGCATGCGCCACGCGAGCTCGACCTCACCCCAGACGGGGATGCCGCGCGACATGGCGTCCTGCATGATCGGCGCGCTCGGCGCCACGCCCGGCGAGGTGACGATGAGATGCGTACCCTCCGGCGCCGCGTCCATGTGCTCGGCGCCGAACGCGACGTCGGCGCCGAGGACGTCGAGGATCTGCGCGCGTTCGGCCATGACGTCGCTGTGGTCGCGCGAGACGACGCGCACGCGGGCGCCGCGCTCGAGGAGCGCGTCGGCGGCCGCGAACCCGGACACGCCGAGCCCGATGACGAGCACCGACAACCCGGACCAGTCGGCGTCGCGGTGCGTGAGGTCACGCTCCCCCGCGAACGGTTCGTACGAAGGGTCGAGGGCCCACAGGTCGTGCTGGCTCACTGGCTGACGTTCCATTCCGCGTAGAAGATGCCCAGACCGAACGCGACGCACAGCCCCGCGATGATCCAGAACCTGATGACGACGGTGATCTCGTTCCAACCCACCATCTCGAAGTGGTGGTGCAGCGGCGCCATCCGGAAGATGCGCTTGCGTCGGGCCTTGAACGAGCCGACCTGGAGGATGACCGAGAGCGTCTCGATGACGAACAGCCCGGCGAGGATGACGACGAGGAACTCGGTGCGCGTCGTGATGGCGAGGCCCGCGAGCGCGCCGCCGAGGGCGAGCGAACCGGTGTCACCCATGAAGATCTTGGCCGGCGTCGCGTTCCACCACAGGAAGCCGAAGCAGGCACCCATGAGCGCCGCGGCGACGACGGCGAGGTCGTGAGGGTCGCGCACGTCATAGCACTTGGCGGCGTGCGTCATCATCTCCGAGTACTGGCAGTTCTGGTTGAACTGCCAGATCGAGATGAGCACGTACGCGCCGAACACCATGACGCACGCGCCGGTGGCGAGCCCGTCGAGACCGTCGGTGAGGTTGACGCCGTTCGAGGTACCCGCGATGAGCAGGTTCGCCCAGATGACGAACAGCAGCAGGCTGACGACGGTGCCGCCGACCGCGAGCGACAGGCTCGAGTCGCGCACGAACGAGATGGCGTAGCTCGCGGGTGTGAGGCCGTTGGAGTTCTCGAACTGCAGTGCGAGCACTGCGAAGATGACGGCGACGAGCGTCTGCCCCCCGAGCTTCTGCAGTGACGTCAGCCCGAGCGATCGCTGCTTCGTGATCTTGATGGCGTCGTCGGCGAACCCGACGAGCCCCAGCCCCGCCATGAGGAACATGACGAGTAGGCCGCTCGCGCTCATCGGCGTCATCGTGAACAGGTGGGCGCAGCCGTACGCGAGCAGGCTCGCCGCGATGATGACGGCGCCACCCATCGTCGGCGTGCCGCGCTTGGTGTGGTGCGTCGTGGGGCCGTCGTCGCGGATGAACTGCCCGTATCCCTTGCGCACCAGGAACTTGATGAACATGGGGGTGCCGAACAGAGCGGCGATCAGCGACACGATGGCCGCGATGAGCACGCCCTTCATGAGGTCACCTCCGTGACAGGAAATGCGGGTGTACCGGATTCTTCGACCAACCTATCCCCCAGCATGCGAAGACCCGAGTCACGACTCGACTTGAACAGCACGACATCCCCCGGTGCGATCTGCTCGACGAGCACGTCGTGTGCCGCGTCGATGTCGTCGACGGTGGTGACGGCGTCCGCCGTCATGCCCGCCGTGCGCGCCCCCTGCGCGATGGCCTGCGCGCCCGCGCCGACGACGACGAGGCGGTCGATGCCCAGTTCGGCGGCGAGCTGCCCGACGGCGGTGTGCTCGTCATGCGAGGCCTCGCCCAGTTCGCGCATCTCACCGAGCGCGGCGATGCTGCGGCGTGAGGTACCCATGTGGGCGAGGGCTCGCAGCGCGGCACGCATCGAGTCGGGGTTGGCGTTGTACGCGTCGTTGACGAGCGTCACGCCGCCGCCGACCTCGCTGACCTCCATGCGCCAGCGCGACGCGGCCCCGGCTCCGGCGACGGCCTCGACGACGTCGCCGAGCGCGAGTCCGAGGCTGGTCGCGGCGGCGATGACGCTGAGCGAGTTGCCGACCTGGTGCTCGCCGACGAGGGCGAGACGCACGTCTGCCTCCCCGAGGGGGCAGGTGAGGTGATAGCTCGGGCGACCGTCCTCGTCGATGCTCACGTCGGTGGCACGGTAGTCGGCGTCCTCGCCGAGCCCCACGAGGATGACCTTTGCCTGCGTGCGGCTCGCCATCGCGCGCACCCGCGAGTCGTCGACGTTGAGGATCGCGACGCCGTCCTGCGGCAGCGCCTCCACGAGCTCACCCTTCGTCCGGGCGATTGCCTCGACGGAGCCGAACTCGCCCATGTGCGCCTGTCCGACGTTGAGTACGATGCCGATGCTCGGCGGCGCGATCTTCGTCAGGTACGCGATGTGCCCCACCCCCGAGGCGCCCATCTCGGCGACGAGGTAGCGCGTCGCCTCGTCGATGCGGCAGACCGTCAGCGGGACCCCGACCTCGCTGTTGAGCGAGCCGTAGGGGGCGATCGTCGGCGCGAACCGCGCGAGCACCGCACCGAGCAGATCCTTCGTCGACGTCTTGCCCGACGAGCCGGTGATGCCCACGATCTGCAGGTTGGGTGCACGGTCGACGACGGCGCGCGCCACCTCGGCGAAGGCCAGTTCGACGTCGTCGACGACGACGCACGAAGCACCGTCGACCGCTCGCTCGCCGAGAACTCCGGCAGCGCCGACCGCCAGCGCGGCCGGGACGAAGTCGTGCCCGTCCGCGTGCTCACCGACGCGCGCGACGTAGAGCGAGCCGGCGGCGCACTCGCGCGAGTCGGTGACGACGGGACCGGTGATGCGAGCGTCGGGGCCGACCAGGCGTCCCCCGGTGACGGTCGCGATCTCCTCGAGTGATAGTTCGATCACTGGGACGACGACTCCTTCGAACGGTATTCGATCGGATAGGGCAACTTGTCGCTCTTGTTCGGGGGAATCTTACGGTTATGCAGGGCGTACCCCATGACCTTGGAGAACACGGGCGCGGCGAGGTCGCCACCGAAGGTGCCCGCCTGCGGCTTCTGCAGCGTCACCGACACGATGAGCTGCGGATCCTTCGCGGGCGCCATGCCGATGAAACCCGCCGTCACGCCGTCGTACGTCTTCTTCTGCGCGTCGTAGCGCTGGGCCGTCGAGGTCTTGCCGGCGACGTCGTACCCGTCGACGGCCGCGAGCGGCGCCGAGCCCTCCTTCGACACGACGCCCTGCATCATGCCGATGAGCTCGCGCGAGGTCTTCTCACTGAACACGCGCGTCGGCGTGCGATCGTCCTGCGGCGCCTTCATCGTCCCGTCGGCGTCCTGCACCTTCGACACGAGGCTGAGCGGCGAGCGCACCCCACCGTTGGCGATGGTCTGGAACAGCGCCGTCTGCTGCACCGCAGAACTCGCGAGGCCCTGACCGAACATCACGGTGTACCACGTGTCCCCCACCCAGTTCTTGACGGGCGGGACGATGCCCGCGGACTCGCCGGGAAAGCCGATTCCGGTCGTCTTGCCGAGCCCGAACTTCATCATGTACGAGTACAACGTCTCCTTGGGCATCTTCTCGCCCGCGAGGATCGTGCCCATGTTCGACGATTGTGCGATGACACCGGCGAGGGTCAGGTACTCGACGCCGTGGGGGTGCGAATCCTGGAACGGGCGCCCGGCGCGCTCCAACTTGGCGGGCACCTCGACGTGCGTCGTGGGCCTCGCGAGGCCTTCCTCGAGGAGCGCGCCCGCCGTCACCATCTTCTGTGTCGAACCGGGTTCGAAGGTGTCGGTGAACGCACGGTTCTGCAAGGCGTCGGACGCGGCCGAACTCATGTCGTTGTTGTCGAAGCTCGGGTAGCTCGCGGTCGCGAGAAGGTGCCCCGCCTTGTCGGCGACGACGATCTCGCCCGACTGCGACTTCGTCTTCTTGACGGCCGCGACGAGTTCGTTCTGCGCGTACCACTGGATGTCGTTGTCGACGGTGAGCTGCACGGCCCGGCCGCTGACGGGCTGCTGGTCGAGGTTGTCCCCCGTCGCGATCGGCTCGCCGTTGCGAGCGCGCTCGATCTGGTGGATGCCGTCCTTGCCGCGCAGCTGCGCGTCGAGCATCTGCTCCACCCCGCCGCCAGGCACGCCGGCCGAGTTCACCCAGCCGACGAGCGGGGCGACGGAGGTGCGCTGCGGGTATTCACGCTTCTGACGCAGTTCCGAGGAGATGCCGGGCAGCTCCAGCGCCTTGAGCTGGCTCCACTGCGCCGGCGTGATGTCCTTCGCGAGGTACACGAAGCGGCTCTTTCGCTTGCTCGCCTCGTCGAGCTTGCTCGCGTAGTCGCTCGCGTCGCCGCCGAGCACCTGGGCGAGTTGTGCGCCCACGCCGTCGATGCCCTTGGGCGACCTCTTCGAGTTCTTGCGGTACTGCGAGGCCGCAACAGGGTCTCCCGCGATGTCGCGGCGTTCGACGCTGCGGGCGAGGACCGCACCGTTCTCGTCGGTGATGGTGCCGCGCGCGGCCGGCACGTTGGTGCGCGTGAGCCGCTGCGTCAGCGCCTGCTGGGACAGCTCGTCCGCGTTCCACCACTGCACGCTGAACAGTTCGTAGGCGAAGATCGCGAACACGAGCGTGAATGCCATGAGCATGAGTCGCGAACGTCGGCGCGGGTGCCCGACGGCCGCGAGACGTGCCCGGGCGGGTTCGTTCCAGCGCACCGGGCGGCCCTGGCCGTCGCTGTTCTGACGAACGCCTCGCGCACCACCACCCGCAGCCGGCCGTTCGCGAGGCCGATCCTGACCCTGGGGTCGTCCCTGTCGCCGGTTCTGCGCCGGAACCCGACCGCGAGATCCAGGACGCTGGGAGCCGTCGGGACGGGGGCGGCGAGGCTGGCCGGGCTGAGAGCGCCGGGGTCGATCCACGTCAGCTCTCCTCGTCCCGCTCGTCCACGTCGTGCTCGCTCTACGTCTTACTTGCTCGTCTTCTTCGCCGCCTCGGCCTTCTTGGCCGCCTCGGCCTTGGCCGCAGCAGCGTCGGCCGCTGCCTTCTCCTTGGCTCGAGCCTGCGCCTGCGCCACCGGGTCGGTGATGTGCAGACCGACGGTGCCGCTGGCGATCACCTCGCCGGCCGCCTTGCTGGCGGGGGTGCTCGGGAGCGTGTTCACACTAAGCGCCGTGCCCGCCTGGCTCGGGTGTGCCACGCCGAGCTTCTTGCCCGTGTCCCGACTCACATAGGTGATCGACGCCGGCTTGACCATGCCGTAGCTCTCGGCCTTCAGCGTGAGCTCCTCGGGCGCGGACACGGCCGAGATCTCGCTGTCGAGCGCCTGCTCTCGCTCGTTGAGCGTGGAGACGTCACTGCGCAGCGTCGAGAGGGTGAACGACTGCTCGGCGCGCATCGTGTTGAGGAACAACAGCGCAAGCGCCGAGGCCATCGCGACGAGGACGGCGAGCGCCATGAAGCGAGTGTGCCCGGCGCGCTCGGCGGTGGCGACCTGAGTCGCTGGCCGAGCCGGACGCGCACCGGAACGGGCCGAGGTCACGCGGGGGCGACTCGTCGTCACTCGACGAGGGGCGCGGGTGGGGGCGGCCAGCTGGGTCATGACTGGCTTCCTTTCGCTCGGGTGCGTTCGATGACTCGTAATCTGACGGAGGCACTGCGGGGGTTGCGCGCGAGTTCGTCCTCGCTCGGGACGGCGGCGCCCCGGGTGACGAGCGCGAACTCGGGACGGTGCTCGGGTAGTTCCACCGGTAGACCGGGCGGCGCGGTCGAGGCGGACGCGGTTGCGAAGGCGCGCTTCGTGATGCGGTCCTCCAGCGAGTGGAACGACAGCACGGCGAGGCGTCCGCCGACGGCCAGCGAGTCGAGCGCCGACCTCACAGCCTGCTCCCAGCCGCGCAGTTCGTCGTTGACCTCGATGCGCAGGGCCTGGAAGGTGCGCTTGGCCGGGTGGCCGCTCTGACGCTGCGAAGCGAGCGGGATGACCGAGCGCAACATCTCGACGAGCCGACCCGACGTCGTCCACGGCTGCTTCTCTCGCTCCTTGACGACGGCGTGCGCGATCTTGCGGGCGAAGCGCTCCTCGCCGTACGTCTTGAGGATGCGCTCCAACTCGTCCTGGCTGGCGGTGTTGAGGACGTCGGCGGCCGTGGGCCCGTCGCTCGTCTGGTCCATCCGCATGTCGAGTGGCGCGTCGGCGCGGTAACTGAAGCCGCGGTCGAGCTCATCGAGCTGCAGGCTGGAGACGCCGAGGTCGAACAGCATCGCGTCCGCGGGGCGGGGCAGGACGTCGGCGACCTCGGTGTTGACGGCGTGCACGCCTTCGAAGCGGTCACCGAAGCGGGCGAGGCGTTCACCGGCCAGACGCAGGGCCTCGGTGTCACGGTCGATCCCGATGGCGCGGGCCTCGCCGAAGCGCTCGAGCACGGCCTCGGTGTGGCCACCCATGCCGAGGGTGGCGTCGACGTAGAGAGCGCCGGAGCGCTCGAGCGAGGGGGCGAGAGCGTCGAGGATCTCGGTGAGCATGACGGGCACGTGACGATCGGCTGCGAGGCCGCGTGACATCTCCATCGGTGCTCCGTCGCTCGAATCGGGGTGGGCGGCATTCGGCCGGCGGCGCTGCTGTCGCCAGGGCCCCCGCCGCTGGGCTTCCGGCACCGGGGAAGGTGTGTCGGATTCTCAGCGGCCGGAGACCTCGCGACAGCAGGGCTACAGCAAACCGGGAACGACTTCTTCGGCCTGCTCGGAGAACGGCTGTTCCGCGCCGGCGAGGTAGTCGTTCCACGCCTGCGTGTCCCAGATCTCGACGCGGTTACCCGCACCGATCACCGTGCATTCCTTCGAAAGACCCGCGTACTCGCGCAGCAGCGGCGGGATCGTCACACGGCCCTGCTTGTCGGGGATCTCGTCGGAGGCCCCCGAGAGCAGGACGCGCTGATAATCACGCACCGCACGCGAGGTGACGGGTGTCGTGTTCATCGCGGCAGCGATGCGCTCGAACTCGTTCATCGGAAAGACGTACAGGCAGCGTTCCTGCCCACGCGTCATGACGAGGCCCGCAGCGAACTTCTCGCGAAACTTCGCGGGAAGGATCATGCGGCCCTTGTCGTCGAGACGCGGCGTGTGGGTACCCAGAAACACGGCTGGGCACCTCCCGTCACCGATCTCGCTCCGATGACCCCCACTCTACTCCACTTCACCCCACCATGTCGCCCCACCATGTCTGATCTCGTGATCTGGGCAGAGCGATTTCCGCGTCATTGCAGGGCTGACGGCGGGTGGGGCGCGGTGGAGGGAAAAAACCGCCGTTCCCCGAGCGTGGGGGCGCGGGTCCGGCTCGGTCGACGGCTTCACGGCCACGGCACCTCCTCGAGAGCGCAGGTGGAGCGATGTGGAGGAACCCGGTGGAGCGCAGTGGAGGGCGTGCGTGGAGCGCGGTGGAGGGCGATGCGCTCGTCGGCCAGGCGGGTGACGACGCATCCAAGCCCGCGGGGCGAACTGTGGCCGGGGAGGGAAGTTTGGCAAGATCGTGAGTCATGGAACGCCGCAGCCCCGAGCCTTACCCCGCGACCACCGACGTCCTCGGCCTCGCCGACGCCGTGCGCCGCAACGTCGCCCTCGTCGTCGAGGGCAAGGACGACGTCGTGCTCACGGCCGTCACCGTGCTGTTCGCGGGCGGTCACCTGCTCGTCGAGGACGTGCCGGGCGTCGGCAAGACCGTGCTCGCCAAGGCCCTGGCCCGTTCGGTCGACGCGACGATGCGACGCATCCAATTCACGCCCGACCTGCTCCCGAGCGACATCACCGGTGTCAACGTCTACGACCAGGGCAAGGGTGACTTCACGTTCCGTCCGGGCGCGGTGTTCGCGAACATCGTCATCGGTGACGAGATCAACCGCGCCTCTCCGAAGACGCAGTCGGCGCTGCTCGAAGCGATGGAGGAGCACCAGGTGAGCATGGACGGGCGCACCATGCCGCTGCCGCGCCCCTTCATGGTCGTCGCGACACAGAACCCCGTCGAGATGGACGGCACCTTCCCCCTGCCCGAGGCGCAGCGCGACCGTTTCATGGCGCAGATCAGCATGGGTTACCCCTCTGCGCGCGCCGAGCTCGACATGCTTCTGCACCACGGTGAGAAGGACCCGCTCGACACGCTGCGTCCCGTCGCCAGCGCCGACGACGTCGAGCACGCGATCGATGCCATCGCGTCGCTGCACACGAGTGACGCGCTGCGTCAGTACGTCGTCGACCTCGTCGCCGCGACGCGCAGCCACCCCAACCTGCGTCTCGGCGCGAGCCCGCGCTCCTCGCTGCAGCTGCTGCGCGCGG
>NZ_DCNR01000114.1:0-7767 GCF_002322065.1 Dermacoccus sp. UBA1591
ATGCTGCTCGACTCGCCCGCCGGCCACCAGGCGAAGCACATGCTCACCTACACCGCGATCGGCGGCCCGGAGCGCATCGCCGCGTACCTCGAACAGTTCGCCGAGCACGCCATGGCCGACGAACTCATGATGACGAACTCCGCCCGCGGCCTCGACGCCCAGAAGCGCGCACTCGAGATCGTCGGCGGGATTCGCTGACGAACCCGCCCGGCGAGATCGGTAGCGGACAACGGCTCGGGCCCGACCTTCACGAGATGGCGGGTGACTCACGGGTAGGCAGGCAACTGGCCGCTTACCTGTGAGTTACCCGCCATCCTGCATGGCGACGCCGCGACATCACCCGAACAGGTCGGCGAACGCGCCTCGCTCCTTGGCCGCGAGGAGGTCGGCGTGGTCGCGCTCGACCTGGTCCGTACAGTCCTGCGCGTACGCGGCGAGGGCCTCGTCGAGCTCCTTGGCACCCTTGAGGTAACCCCGAAGCGCTGACGGGTGGAGCGTGCGCGTGTGCCCGCGCGCGAGGATGACGGCGCAGACCTGGCCGAAGTCTTCGAGCATCTGCCCGGCGAGGTCGAGCGGATCGATCGAACCCTTCGCGTTGCGGAACTGCCGCAACGGTGACGCGGGCAGGCGCCCCTCCTGCGTCGAAAGGACGTAGTCGACGGCATCACGCTGCTGTGGCTGCGACAGCGCTGAACGAGCGATATCGGTCGGGGCAACACGTTCGGTGGCAGCGGCCAGTCCGGCATCGGCCGTGAGGGCGGCTGCGTCGGCCGAGGGGTCGAGAGCGGTGACCATGCCGTCATCGTCGCGCTGCCGCGCCACGGCCATCGGGCCTGACTCGGAACGCTTGGACTGACGACCCGATGCCCGCAGGGTCGCCGCGAATGGCCGCTATCGGTGGCAGATGCCAGGATGGCGAGCATGACTTCCGTCGTCTTCGTCTGCTGGGGAAACATCTGCCGCTCACCGATGGCCGAGCGCGTCGCCGCGAAATATTTCGCCGAGCACGGGCTCGGTGGCGTCGAGCTGACGAGCGCCGCCACGTCGCGCGAGGAGATCGGCAACCCCATCGACCCGCGCGCCGTCCGTGAACTCGAGAAGGCCGGGTACGACGCGTCGAACCACGCGGCGCACCAGATCACGCGCGACGAGATCGACGCCTGTGACCTCGTCGTCGCGATGGAGGACATCCACCTCGAGCGCATGCGCGACATCTACGGTGGCGAGCTGCCCGACCACGTCGTCCTGCTCACCGACCACGACCCGCAGGCGAACCCCGGCGACGGCGTGCCCGACCCCTGGTACGGCGGCCAGGACGGCTTCGTCACGACCCTCGCGACGATGGAACGCGCCATGCCCGGCCTCGCCGACGCGGTTCGCGCGATCAAGCAGAGCTGACGGCGCTCAGCGCACGAGGTCGGTCTGCACGAGCGGCCCGGTGGGGGTGCTGCCCGGCGTGCCCGACGACGTGCCGTCCAACGTCGCGATGACGCGGCGGGCGTACGTCGGGTCACTCATCGCCTCGACGAGCAGCTCCTGCCACCCGAAGTCGGTCGAGCTCGCCGTCGCCTCGTCGAGACCACCGATGAGCAGCGCACCGGTGGCGTAACGCTTCGTGCCGACGACACGCTGCTCCATCCCGACGGTGAGCCCGCCCGGCAGGCTGCCGGCCTTGAAACCCGTCGCGACGCCACCGCTCACGGGCTGCCATTCGAGGTGGCGGCGCATGACGTCGGCCCCGGCGATCGAGCCGGCGGCGACGCGGTCGTAGAGACGCGCCGTCGACGACGGGTCCTTCGCCACCGCGACCTGCGCGTTGCCCTGGGCCCGCCCGCGCAGCCGCTTGAGCGCCTGCGCGTGGGCAGCGCCGTCAGCCGGGTGGTACCAGCGCTCCGGAGACGTCGTGGATCTCCAGCGACACCGTGTCGCGGTGCGCGGCGAGCACCGCGAGCCCCCCGTCGGCGCCCTGGGGTGACGTCGCTGACGTCGCCACCGACACCGCCGACACCGAAGCGCCCGCAGTAATTGGGGATCCAGCGGGCGACGTAGCGTCCGATCGGGACGCTGGGGCGAGCGCGCCGACGGTGGCGCTCGTCAGGGCTGTGGTCATGGCGTCGCGGCGCTAGAGACCACGCAATGGTCATGTCACGCGAGCTCTTGCGCGGGGGAACTTTCGAGGTCCACGCTGGGTTGTACGAGTCAAGAGATCCATCGACGCAGGGAGACCACGATGTCATTCATGGACAAGATCAAGGCCAAGGCCACCGAACTCGGCCTCGACGAGAAGGCCGCCCTCGCCAAGGAGAAGGCCGCCGCGGCAGCCGAATCCAACCGCGACAAGATCGCCGGCGCCGTCGACAAGGCCGGCGCCACCGTCGATTCGAAGACGGGCGGCAAGTACAGCGACAAGATCAGCAAGGCTCAGGGCGCTGCGCTCAAGGGCGTCGACAAGGTTGCTGAGCAGGGCGCCGGGGCAGGCGCGGCAGCAGGTGCGGGCGCCGGCACGACGACGGGTTCGTTCGGCGACACGGCCGTCGGCTCCGAGCGCGCCTACGACGCCGACCTCGCGGCCGGCGCACAGGACAGCGGTGAGACGGCGACGCAGCGCACCGTCGGCCAGGACGGCATGTCGGCGGCTGATGACCAGTCGCGCGGTGCGAACCCGGTCGAGCGCGCCATCGGCGCCGACGCACCGTCGTCGTCGCTCGACTCGAACACGTCGTACCAGGGCGAGGGTCTCGAGTCGGCCGGCTCCGAGGGCGACTCCGACGGCGAGACGCCGATGCGTCGCGTCGGAAACGCTCCGCGGAGCTGACGCGAGCGCGCGACGCCCGCGGTGGGCGGCACTGAGCGACATTCCCCAAGGGTGGTGGTGCCGGGTCTCATGGCAACCTGGCCCCACCGCCCCACTCGGGTCGGCCCGCGCCGTGGCAACGTCCGTCCGCCGAATGAAGGCCCCTTTGGGGGGCATCGCCAAGGGATGAAACCATGGCGAGCATGGACCCCCGGATCAGCCTCGCGCCGCACATGTGGGACGGTCAGCACGAGCTGCGGTGGTCGATCGAGCGCATTGCCGACGAAGCCCTCGACCGCGCGGGCGTCGAACTCGACCCGCGCGGCTACCTCATCGGCATCCCTGACGGCGACGATGCGCTGCCCGTCCTCGTCGAACCGCAGCGCGACGCGTTCGACGTCACCCGCCTCGAGAGTTTGCACCCGCACTTCACGTCGCTGTTCGAGGAGCGTCGCGCGCGCATGTGCCCGTCGCGCATCGACGATGAGTCGACGGCTACCTGGCACCCCGACCACTACCTCGCCGCTCTGCGCGAGGGGTGCCGCCGCGACGTGATGCGCGAGGCCCTGACGCGTGCGGCGACGTTCGACGACCGCGTCGTCCACGTCGGCATCAGCATCGTCGTCGGCGACTACCGCGTCTTCCCGGTGCTCGCGGTTCTGCGCGACCCGGCGAGTGAAGTGCCGCGCCTACGCACGACGCTCGCCGACGGCCTCGGCGTGCCCGGCAACTTTCCCGAGGCCGTCATCGACGACGTGCTGCGCGCCGCGAGCCACGAACTCGACCGCGTCCACCCCGGTTCGCTCATCGGCCTCGACGCCGGCGCGGTGCTGCGTTCGGCGGCCGACACGTTCATCAACGGGTGCGCCTCACGCGCCGGGCAGAAGTTTCCGCACGGCCTGCGCGATGCGTGCGACGCCGTCAGCGCGCAGACGTACGAGGGCCGCGCGAGCCTCGGCTCCGTCGTCCTCGCCCGCCAGGGGCACCCCGACGTCGCGTGCGAGGTGACGTTCGAGCACGACGTGCCCGTCGGCGTGCCGCGCTCGTTCCGCAAGGCCCTCGAGATGACGGGCCCCGGCTTCGAGCTGCTGTGCGACGGGCGCACCGTCTACGGCATCGGGCGCATGCTCGAGGGGTACGCCCCGGCGACGGAGGAGGTCTTCGAGATCAAGGTCGTCGGCAACGGCGCGTGGGAGCTGTGGCACGCCGACACGCCGTTCCTGCGCGTCGACAACGGCGAGCCGAGCCTGCCGCGCGACGTCATCGACGTCGAGACCTTCGCGCATGCCGTCAACCGCGTCTTCCCCGACGCGCTCAGCGAGCACGTCGACGCGCTGTGGGGCATGACGCAGGCCTGCGTCCGGCAGCAGCACGGCACGATGCTCGTCGTCCACCCCGGTGCGCGCCGTGAGGGGGAACGCCTGCTGCCGCAGGCGTACACGATCGAGCCCACGCACCTGGGCGCCCACGCGTTCGATGCGCTGACGAAGATCGACGGCGCCGTCCTCGTCAGCCCTGACGGCAAGTGTCACGCCGTCGGCGTCATCCTCGACGGCGCAGCCACCGGCACCGGCGACATCTCACGCGGTGCTCGCTACAACTCGGCCATCCGGTACCTCGCAGGGCGAGGCAAGGGCTCGATGGTCATCATCGTCAGCGAGGACGGGCGCGTCGACATCCTGCCGCACGTGGCGCGGCGCGTGCGGCGCGCGTCGGTCGAACGCGCCGTCGCACAGCTCGTGCGAGCCGCCGACGGCGCGACCGACTACGAGAAGTTCTCGCGCCTCGACTCGCGTGCCGCGGCGCTCGAGTTCTACTTCGACGCCGAGCAGTGCGAGGCCGTCAACGAGGCCCGCGAGAGCGTCGAGCAGCAGCGTTGGGCCGAGGAGCGTGTGCGCATGCAGGTCGTGCCCATCACTCCGCATCCGGCCATGGACGACTCGTACTTCATCTCATCGGGAGCCGAAGGACCCCCGGCCCCGCCGAACTGAGCGTGCAGGCCCGCAGGTGCGTCCCCGTTAGGCTCGGGGCATGAACCTCGAGAAAGTCGTCTTCGGCTTCTTCGTGCTGCTGTCGGCCACGATGAACTTCGGTTTCTTCATCGGCGACATGGCCGAGCCGAAACTGCACAACATCAACGAGCTGTACGTCGCGATCTTCGTCAACCTCATCGCACTCGTGCTGAAGTTCGGCGACCGCACGCAGATCGGCGCCGTGCACCTCGCGACGTCGCTCGTCGCCGTCCTGCAGCTCGTCGCGGCGGCCGCGTACTACGTCCTGTCCGGCGGCTATCACAACAGCCCCGGGACGACGGCGAGCATCGTCAGCCTCTCCGGTGGCGCGCTGCTCGCGAACATCGTCTCGGTCGTCCTGCTCGTGTCGGAGACGATCTCCTACCGTCGCCGCTGAGCCATGAACAACCTGCTCGCCTTCCTCGTCCGACGCCCGACGCGGGACACTCCGCGCGTGCGGCGCGCCGTGGAGATCCCCGACGAGGCGCCGTCGACGGACGCGATCTTCATCGTCATCCGACGCATGCGCGCGCCGCTGATCTTCATCATCACGGTGTTCGCGATCTCCGTGCTCGGCCTGACGCTCGTGCCCGGCCGTGATGAGGCCGGCCACACGACGCACCTGAGCGCGTTCGAGGCGTTCTACTTCATCTCCTACACCGCCTCGACGATCGGGTTCGGCGAGATCTACCCGTTCACGACGCCGCAACGCATGTGGGTGACGGTGTGCATCTTCATGACGGTCGTCGGATGGGCGTACGCGATCGGAACGCTGCTGTCATTGCTGCAGTCGGCCAGTTTTCAGCACGCGCTCGCGATGCAGCGCTTCCGCACGAAGGTCAAGCGCATCCGTGAGCCGTTCCTCATCGTCTGCGGGTACGGCCAGGCGGGGCGTCAGGTCTGTCGCGAACTCGACTTCCAGGGGCGCCGGTTCGTCGTCATCGACCGGCACGAAGGGCGCCTCGACCGCATCATGACCGACGAGCTGCAGAGCGAGGTGCCCGCGCTCGAGGCGAACGCGAGCCTGCCCGCGGTGCTCGGCATGGCGGGCCTCGCCAACCAGCACTGCGACGGCGTGCTCGCCCTCACCGATGAGGACACCGACAACCTCGCCATCGTCATGAACGCCACGGTGCTGCGCCCCGGCATGAGCGTCATCGCGCGCTGCACCGACGCGCGCGTCGAGGAAAGCATGCGCGACTTCGCCCCGAACGCCGTCATCAACCCGAGCGACCGCTACGGCGCCTACCTCGTGCTCGCGCTGCAACGGCCCGAGACGTACCGGCTCGTCACGTGGCTGATGGACCCGCGCGACCTGCCGCTGCCGCCGCGGTACGAACCGAAATCGGGCGGGACGTGGGTCGTCGCCTCCGATGACGACTTCGGCGCCGAGGTGTCGAACGACCTGCATCGCGCCGGCATGCACGTCGTCATGGCCGACCCGGAAGAAGGCCACCCCGACGTCAGTGGCGCGAGCGGTTTCATCGCCGGTACGCGCAACGACACGACGAACCTCGCCCTCGCCGAGCACGCGAAGCTCGAGCGCAAGGACCTGTTCGTCGGCGTGCGCCAGCAGTCTGACGCGCGCGCGTCGATCATCACGGCGCTCGGCATCGACTCGGTGTTCACGCCCACCGAACTCGTCGCGCAGGAGAGCCTCGCGCGCGTCATCACGCCGCTGTTCTGGAGCTTCGTCGAATACGCGGTGACGCAGCCGGAAGAGTTCGCCGAGCGCGTCCTGATGAACCTGACGAACCGCTGCGGCGACGTCGCGAAGGACCGCGCGATCATCGACCTCTCTGCGGCCGGCTCGCCCGCGCTGCACCGCTGGCTGCTGCACGACGAACTGACGATCGGACAGCTGCTCGCCAACCCCGACAACCGCGACTCGAAGCTCCCGCTCGTCGCGCTCATGCTCATTCGCAACGGTGAGCACATCTACGCACCCGACGACACGATGACGGTGACACCCGACGACCAGGTGCTCGTCGTCGGCCACCACTGGGGCCTCGAAGCACTCGTGCAGACACAGTTCAGCGACGCCTCCGCCGAATACATCGCCACCGGCGTACAGGTGCCCGAGACGTGGGTGTGGCGGCGTCTGAACCGGTCGAAGCGGCGCAGTCGCTCGCGTCAGCCGGTGGGGTGACGGGGTTCGGGCTGGTCGTTCGGGGCTGACAGGCTCGGGGTCGCGTCGATCTTCGCCCGAAAACGCGTCGGATGTGACGCGTTTTCGAGCAATCAGGCCGAGTGGTCGGGGGCCTCCCATTCGCGACGCAGCAGCGAGTAGAGGCAGGCGTCGACGAACGCGCCGTCGATGACGCCGTCGTCGACGAAGTAGCCCTCTCGCCGGAAACGCAGCTTCTCGAGCACGCGGCCTGACGCGACGTTGCCGGCGAAGACGTCGGCCTGCACGCGGTGGACGTCAGGGAGGCTGAACGCGTGGTCGACGAGTGCACGCACCACCTCCGTGCCGATCCCCTGGCCGGCGACGGCATCGTCGAGTGCGTAGTGGATGCGCGCGACGAGATGCGGTGTCGGAGCGTCGTCCTTCGTCCAGGCGCGGGTGATCGCGAATCCGCAGTCACCGATCACGTGCCCCTCTCGTTCGACGACGAACTGGACCTCGGATCGTTCGTCGCTCGGCTTCGTCATGCGTTCGATGCGCCGCTGGAACTTCTCCCGAAGCTGCGCCGCGGCGAGGTCGCCGTGGCTGAGCCAGCGGTAGACGTTCGGGCGGGTGCGGTAGGTGACGACCGCGTCGATGTCGTCATCCGTCATGACGCGCAGGACGGTGCGCCCGGTGACGAGCGGGTGTCTCGGCGCTGCCGACGGAAGGGTGGTGCGGCGCTGTCCGCGGGGTTCGGTCACCGTCCTGTTGTACCGCGAGACGCCCGCCCGCTCTGCCCGGCCCCAGCCCGTGGGATCGGCTCTGGCGTGCCGCCCGTCGGCGGTGGCTGG
>NZ_DCNR01000114.1:8010-9187 GCF_002322065.1 Dermacoccus sp. UBA1591
CGCATGATGCGCGGGCCGTCGACGAGGGCTGACGCTAGGCTGACGGGCGAAACGAACCGCCACAGAAAGGCATCATCATGTCGCTTTCCGAGAAGCTGCTGCAGCCGGCCGTGCGTCCCGCCGTCGCGAAGGATCTCGCTGCCACGATCGACTCCGAGGTCTCCGGCAAGAAGGGCCTGAGCGGCGCCGCGATCAAGACGGCGTACGCGGGCGCGAAGAAGAAGGTCGACGTTCCGTCGGCGCTCAACGACAACCTCGACCAGATCGCCGCGATCTTCGACCCGTACTGGGACGCCTTCGGTGGCCAGGGCGACTTCGGCGCATACCTCAAGGGTCGCGGCGACGAGGTGAGCGCCGACATCCTCAAGATCGCCGATGCGCGCGCCAACTCGACGTCGCGCGACCAGATCGCGAAGGTCTACGGCACGTTCCGCGGCAAGGCCGCCGACATGATCAAGGACGCACTGCCCGCCATCGGCGCGACGCTGCAGAAACACGCCGCCTGACCGGCCCGCTCGACGCTCCCGTATCTGACGGTGCGGGGGCGTTCGCGTCTCGGGCTTCGGGCGTGCCCCGTTCGAGGTCACTGCGGTGTGGGCGGGCCTGGCAGCGACGGCAGGCGGGCTCGAGACCGTCGAGCAGCAACTGTCTGACGGCGGGGATGCCCTCCCACCAACCGCCGGCGTCAACGGTCGGGATGCTTTCGTCAGGCTCATCCTCGGGTGCGCTGACGTCGAGCCACTGACGCTGCCAGTCGGTGAGGTCGGCGTCGTCATCGGTGTCATCACGACTGACGTTGTCAGCATCATCTCCGCCATCGGTGGCTCCGCCGGCAGGCGACTCGTTGCTCACTGCCGTTATCGCCCAGGGAAACCCGCCGTCAGCAGGCGCCACCGTCGCCACGTGCGCGTCATCGACATCGGCGGCCTCACCGCTCAAGCGCGCGAGCACGTCCGGACGCGCCTCGACCCGACGCACGGGCAGACCGTGGCGCGACACGGGAGCGCCGTCCGTCATCGCTCAGAATCCGCCGCGCAAACCCGCACCGCTGACGATGCAACGGGCGGCGAGAGCGTCGAGGGCCTCGTCGATGGTCGGGGCGACGACGGCGTCGTCGATGACGCTCTGTCGGATGAACCCGGCGCCCGCCAGACCCCGCACCGCGTCGAGCAGCGGG
>NZ_DCNR01000068.1:0-2538 GCF_002322065.1 Dermacoccus sp. UBA1591
CCGAAGACGATGGCCTGCACGTCCTGCTCACGCGAGACACGCCGGCCCCAGCGCCACGAGCGCACGAGGAAACGCAGCGTGAACATGCCGAGCAGCGCGAAAATCGGCGCCGTGAACGGCATGCTGCGCGGCACGTGCGGCACCCCGAAAGCCAGACGCAGCACGGCGAGGACGAGCCCCATCGCCACCACCGCTTTGGCGATGTCGGCGGTCTCCTCGAACGAGCCGCGCAGGTGCCCGATGCGATAGGGGCCGAGGACGAAACCGATGACGGCGTACAACCCGACCGCGAGCAACGCGAACGTGGCGATCTCGACGGACGCCGAATCGGAGATGTCGAGGTCGAAGCGCACCCATGCCGCGGCGTAGGCGGCGCACAGGACGAGCACCAGGTCGGTCGCGAACCAGCCGTAACGAACGGCGCGATCACGTTCCCTCAGAGGCAGTCGGGTTGATCCCCCCGGCGCAGACATCGCCTCAGTTGCCCTTTCGCGAGCGACGGCTCGTCAGGGTGCGGCCCTTGTCGTTGTCGTCGGCGGCGGTGGAGGGGGAGTAGTCGTAGCGGTAGTCGTAGTAGTTGCCGCGCGGGCCCCGCTCGACACGGTTGAGCACGACACCGAGCACCTTCGCGTCGACGGCGTCGAGGTGGTCGAGCGCGTCGAGGAAGTGGTCGCGCTTGACGATTCCGGCGCCTGCGATGACCAGCGTGCCGTCCGTGACGCGTGAGAGGACGGCGGCGTCGGTGACGGGCAGCAGCGGCGGCGCGTCGATGATGACGTAGTCGAAACGGCCGCGCAGATCCTCGAGCATCGCGCGCATCGACTCACTGCCGAGCAGCTCGCTCGGGTTCGGCGGTGTCGCACCGGAGCCGAGCACCATGAGACGACGCTCGCCGTAGCGCTGTACGACGTCACGCACGGCGACACGGCCGATGAGAACGTCGGTGAGGCCGACGCCACCCTCGAGGCCCATGTAGCTGAGCAGGCGCGGGCGGCGCAGGTCACCTTCGATGAGGCAGACGCTGGCACCCGACTCGGCGAGCGTGAGAGCGAGGTTCGCCGTCGTCGTCGTCTTGCCCTCACCGGGCAGCGACGAGGTGACGGTGATGACGCGCGGGTGCTCCGTCGCGTCGACGAACTGCAGGTTGGTGCGCAGCGAGCGGAACGCCTCCGCGCGCGTCGAGTGCGTGTCGTCGACGACGATGAGCGGGTGGGCGCTCGCGTCCTTGTCGAACGGCACGGCGCCGAGGACGGTGACGCCGTCAGCGGCCTCGAGCACGTCGTCCTTCGTGCGCAGCTTCGTGTCGAGACGCTCACGCAGCAGCGCGAGAGCGGTGCCGGCGAGCAGGCCGAGCAGACCGGCGAGGACGAGGTTCGTCGGCCAGCTGGGGCCGACCTTCGTGCTCGTGGTCGCCTCCTGCACGAGCGTCACCTTGACGGGGCTCGGCTTGTCCTTCGAGACGCTCTCGAGCTCGTCGACGGCCTTGGGGAACTGCTCGCCGAGCGCCTGCGCGATGGCGTGCGCGCGCTTCGGGCTCGTGTCGACGACGCTCGTGTCGATGATGACGGTGTCCGGCGCCGCCTTGGCCGTCACCTTGGGTTCGATCGCCGCCGCGCCGCCGGGCATCTTGACCTCGTCGGCGACGGGCTGGAGCACCTTCGGCGTCTTCATGAGTTGCGTGTAGCTCTTGACGCGATCCTGAGTGAACGTGTTGCCCTGCGCTAGTTGTGAACTGTCCGACGCGTCTGCAGTGGAGACGAAGAAGCGCACCGTCGAGCTGTACGTCTTGTGCGTGAAGAGAGTGAGGAGCACGGCGAGGGAGAGTGCGATGAGCACGCAGCCGGCAATGATGCGCCAGCGCTTCATGATGGCGCGCATGTACGACTGAAGATCCACCCAGTGCCTCCTGATGTGTTCGCGCACTGCGCGCGAGTGTCATTGAGACCTTAGGACTGGCTGTGACCCGCACCAAAGTCTGTATCTAGGACAACTGACCTGATTCATTGACGTGGTCGTGTCGCTAATTCGACCTCACCCCTGAGTGTGCTTGTCGCGAGTTGCGTGGGGTTCCAAGGGTTTTCGCAGCGTCTGCCAAGCATTTGGCTATGTCGGGCGAGCGGGTATGGGTGTGAGTGCGACGGGCTACCCGCAAGTATGGTGATGAAGGTCACATCATGACGCTGTTGTGCGTCGCCTCCCGGCAGGTGGGAGGCGCTGCGCGCGCCAGGATGACGTTGCGGGGAGCCGGTGGGATGGCGATAGCCTGAGGCCAGCGAACATTCGTCGCACCAACTGATCGAAGGAGCCAGCACAGGCCATGGAGAAGATCAAGGTCAAGAACCCCATCGTCGAGCTCGACGGTGACGAGATGACGCGCATCATCTGGCAGTTCATCAAGGACCGCCTGATCCACCCGTACCTCGACGTCGACCTCAAGTACTACGACCTCGGCATCGAGAACCGTGACGCGACGGACGACCAGGTCACCGTCGACGCGGCGAACGCGATCAAGGAGTACGGCGTCGGCGTCAAGTGCGC
>NZ_DCNR01000017.1:0-17697 GCF_002322065.1 Dermacoccus sp. UBA1591
CTCGAACTCGAAAGGAAGCGCCATCACACCCGGGACGCTTCACTTCGTGGCAGCGTAATAACCCGCTAGTGAACGGTCCTGGTGCTCAGTCAGACGCCACAACTCACCCCAGGAGCGAGACGCTGCGCTGACCGTAGCTGCCTCGTCCAACCACATTTCAGGGCGGGGGAAGGCTAACGCCAGCGCTGACGCCAAAAGGGGCGGGGCCAGCACCCATGTGGGGTTCGATCTGCCCAGCGCAGCCTGTTCACTTCTCACGTCCGCCAACCTATCGAGATAGCCGCCCCCACCGGCCCCTACACACGCTCGGGACCGTGGCAGAAACGGTCGTTTGAGCTACTGCGCAGCTGCTGACTTCTCCGCGTCGGAGCGCAGGACGCAGAACTGGTTGCCCTCGGGGTCTGCGAGGGTGACCCATCCGGTTCCTGGGCTGTGGATGTCGCGACGGTCGGCGATGAAACGCGCGCCCAGGGCCTGGAGGCGTTCGACCTCTTCGTCGCGAGTGCCTTCGCGTGGGCGTAGGTCGAAGTGGATCCGGTTCTTGCCCGGTGTGGGGTCGTCCACCTGGATGAACAAGATCGTGTGGCCGGTGGCGGGGTCGAAGATCGGGCATTCGACGTCGCCAGGCTCGTTGGGGTCGTCGGCGTTTTCGTCGTAGGAGAGGACCTGCCGCCAGAACTCGGAGAGTTCGTAGGCGTTGAGACAGTCGACTGATACATGGGAAACATAGCTACTCATGGAAATAAGCCAACGGCTCGGGGGTCCTCTTGTCGAGAGATTTTCGAGCTGTCTCCGACAGGTGGACTGGTGGTGCAAAAACGATGATCGCGCCCATGGCTTTGCCACACATGGTTCTGCACGTAGTTCTGCTACACGATTCGGTAGCTCAACTACGTGCAGAACCACGCCTGGCCGAGATGTAGCAGAAACGAACGCGAGTTCAACCGGTCAACGCACCACCACCGATAGGGGATCGTGGGTGTCATGGCCGGGTTGTCGAACGAGCAGCAGGAGAACGTCTGGGCGTTGTGGGCGAAGGGTGAGCCGATCAGGCTCATCGCCCGCACGATCGGCGTCAGCCAAACCCCAGTCCGGACGCTGCTGCGCCGCCATGGCGGAGTGAAACCGCCGCCGCGCGCCCGGAACCGGCGGCACCTGGCGCTGAGTGAACGTGAAGAGATCTCCCGCGGCCTCGCCGCCGGCTTGTCGTGCCGTGTCATCGCCGCTCGGCTGGGGCGCCATCACACGAGCATCAGCCGCGAAGTCGCCCGCCACGGCGGCCCCGGCACCTATCGCGCGGCCATCGCTGACGCGGGCGCGTGGCGCAACGCGCGCCGCCCGAAACCCTCACGTCTTCACCGCGACACGGCGCTGTCGAGCCTGGTCGCGGCGAAGCTGGAACGAGGGTGGTCACCCACCCAGATCGCCCACTGGCTACGGCGCGAACAGCAGGATTCGTTGTCGCACGAGTCGATCTACCACGCCCTGTACACCGGCCAGATCCGTGCGCCACGACAGGGAAGCCTCTTGCGATCAGGGCGATCCCTGCGCCATGCGCGCGTCGCGAAACCCCGACAACGCCGCGGCGTGTTGCGGAACATGACCTCCATCCACGATCGACCCGCCAGCGTCGAAGACCGGGCCGAAGTCGGCCATTGGGAAGGTGACCTCGTCATGGGCCGACGCCCGTCCGCCGTGGCCACCCTCGTCGAACGCTCCACCCGCCTGGTGCGCGTCGTCGCCCTGCCAAACGGGTACAAGGCTGACGCCGTCAGGGACGCTCTCATCGAGAATCTCGCCGACGTGCCGCCGCAGTTTCGTCGGTCGTTGACGTGGGATCGCGGCAGGGAAATGGCCTTCCACGACCAGGTGACGCACGCCCTGGGCATGCAAGTGTTCTTCTGTGACGCCCGTTCGCCATGGCAGCGCGGCACGAACGAAACTCCCCCGCGCGCTTCGCTCCAAGCAGGAGGTGCCCCCAGCGAACCGCCTGCTGCGTCAGTACCTCGCGAAGAACGCCGACCTACGCTCCTTCACCCAGACCGACCTCGACACCATCGCGACGCGCATCAACGAACGGCCCCGCAAGGTCCTCGGCTGGGCCTCATCCCACGACGCCTTCACCGATAGCCTGAACACCATCAATGGTGCGTTGACCGGTTGAATCCGCCATGCTGGGTCGACATGAAACCCGAAGCGGCCGAGCGCATCGTCGAGCAAGTCCGCCGCCATCGCCGTGTCGCGACCGCGACCATCCTTCGAGCGGTGGAGCAGATGGCGGCGGACGGGAGGGACCGCCGAGTGCGGCTGATGCTCGAGCTGCAGGCCCACGGCGCGGAGTGGTTCTCCGACCCGGCCGCGGGCTCTGTGCTGTTCGGCACGTTCTACGACCTTCTCCACGCGGACGGCGCGCGTCTGCCCGAACGACGCTGCGGAGGCTGCGGCACCACGCGCACGCTCACCGAACGCGTCGAGGGACGAGTGAGCTGCCGACGCTGCTACCGGATCGCGCACCATGCCCCCTGCGATGGCTGCGACGACGTCACCAACCTGGAGCGGGTGCTCTCCGACGGGCGGCGACTCTGCCAACGCTGCACGAACAAGCTCCCCGACGAGAACGCCGTCTGCGTGAGCTGCGGCAACCATCGACTGATCGCCTACCGCAGCCCGGAGGGCCCGCTGTGTTCAACGTGTCGGAGCTCCTCCCGGCTGGACACCTGCACGGACTGCGGGGAGCTTGCGCCCTGTTTGTTCCACGGCAGCGAGAAAGCGATCTGCAAACCCTGCTCCGACAAGGCCAGCGTCGACACCTGCACGATCTGCGGGAACGAGCGGCAATGCCGCTGGCCGGGAACCGCGCGAGCCGCCTGCGAGCAGTGCTCCAACCCTCGCCAGCCCTGCGTGAGCTGCGGGGAGGTCCGGCTGCGCCACAAGCGCACCGAAGACGGCTCCGGCTATCTCTGCTGGGCCTGCGTTCCGCCGATCATCGAGACCTGCACAAGCTGCGGAGACGCTCGGATAGTGAACGGCCGGATCGAGGGCCGGCCGTTCTGCCCGCTCTGCTATCCCCGCCAACCGGAGTCGTTCCGCCCCTGCACCAGCTGCGGGACCATCACACGGCTGATCGCGAAGCTCTGCCCCCGTTGCCGAGCCGATCAGATGATCCGGGAGATGGTGCCCGACGAGCTCGCCGCCTCCGATGCACGCATCGCGCATCTGCGAGAGCGGTGGTTCCAGGGTGCTCCGTCGAAGATCGTCTACGCCTTCGAACGCGGCACCGTCGCCTGCACGCTGATCACCCGAGTGCTCACCGCCCCATCCCTGCGCACTCACGCCTACCTCGACCAGGCCGGCTCGGAGTATCAGACCCGAGCGGTTCGGTCCGTGCTCATCGACCACGGGCTGCTCCCACCGCGGGACGAGCTGCTCGCCCGGTTCGAGCTCTGGCTCGACAGCGCACTTGCCGAGATCCCCGACCCGGGTGAACAGCGCACCGTCACCCAATACGCGCGATGGCGACACCTGCGCGCACTGCGCCGCAACACGATGCCGTCCCGATCAGGCCAGCTGTCCTGGCGGCGGCTCGAGATCGCGGGGATCATCGAACTGCTGGAATGGATCCATACCCGCGGAGGTTCTCTCGTGTCCCTCACCCAGGCGGATGTCGATGAATGGCTCACCGGCGGCCGACGCCCGTTCCTGCACCACTTCCTGACCTGGACCGCACGGGCCGGCGCATCCCGACCGCTCACCGCTCCACGCCCGCCATCAGGAGCCTTGAGCCCGCAAGCCATGAGCGACGAGGAACGCTGGCGGCTGCTCGCCGATGTCACCTCCGACCCGTCCATCAACCCGCACACGAAGCTCGCCGCGGGGCTGATGCTCATGTTCGGCGTCCGGGCGGCGAAGATCGTCCAGTTGCGCGCGGAAGACGTCACCGTCACGGACCAGGCCGTGGTCGTCCGCCTCGGCCAGGAACCTCTCGTGCTCCCCGCCGAGCTCGCGCCGGCGGCCGCGGGAGCCGCCAGCAACCGCACCGCGCCTCGCATGTTCGTGGAGAGCATCGAACAGGAGTGGGTCTATCCCGGAACCCGGGCCGGGCATCACATGGCCCCCGACACGCTGAATACCCGGCTCCGCGCTGCCGGCATCCCGCCGCGACTTGCCCGCACCGGCGCGCTGATAGCGCTCGCGCAGGAACTCCCACCCGTCGTTCTCAGCCGGCTGACTGGCCTGGACATCTCCTCCGCGATCGCCTGGTCCAACGCGATCGGCGCGAACAGCACCGCCTACGCCGCCGCGGTCGTCGAGCGCGTCGGCATGCCCCTCCCAGTCGTCCTGCACTGAAATCTGACGATGACGTTTCCAGGGATGTCACGTCGTGAGAATCGGGCGGCACCGATTCTGCTCGGCGGTCAACTCGTCCTGATCGTGGCCGCGCTCTCCTTCGACATAGGCCACGAACAACACCCACGCCGTGTCCGATGATCGGCGTCGGGTGGGAGGGCGTCTGGTGTCCGAGTTCGTCGTTCCGGTCAACCACGTCGTATGACCTTGACGTGCAGGAGCCGCTCAATGCCGCTCGGTCGGCGCGCTCGGCCGGTCCCCGGGAGAGTGCGTCGACTGAGGGTCGCAGCAGTCCTCCTCGGTCCTCCGTCCGGAGTTCCGACGGCGTTGATGAAGGAATCCGCTTAGTAGCACGATGAGCACCACGGTGGTAGACAGGCCGGCGATGACGCCGGTGTTGCTTTGGAGCCAGTTCGATATCGTCGCCGAGACAGCGGCGACGTCGGTGCGCCCTGCGGAAGGGGCATCGCCGACGACAACTGGAAACCAGTACCAAGCCAGGTAGACGCCGGTGAGGATCAGGACGGCGGCGGTGACCTTGGGAACGAATCGTGTCAGTGCGGCGATCCGCCTGGACAGCACAGAACCGGCTACGGCGGCGACCACGGCGACAAGCAGCAGGACGGTGGCGGAGCCGGCGGCATAGATGGCGAAGACGAGGAGCAGCCCGACGAAACTGGCTGTCGCCTGGGCCTGGGCGATGACCGCGAGGAGTACGCCGAAGGTGCACGACAGCGAGGCCGCGGCGTAGCCGACGCCGAAGACGACCATGCGCACGGCGCTGGGCAGCCGTTCGATTGCGCGGCCGGGTATGCCGGGAAGCCGGAGGGACATAGAGCGTCCGGCTAGCATCGCCCCGCCGAGCAGCACCAACAGGATCCCGACGGCGAGGCCGAGGGCTGGGGCGGCCTGGATCAGGCCCCGTGCGCCGGCGCTTACCGCGACGCCAGCCAAGGCGAGCGTGCCCGCAAACCCGATCGTCAGCGCGAGGCCAGCCCGTAGGGCGCGCAGCAGGCGCACCGGGGCTGAGGAAGAGGCGGCGTCGCCCAGCGCATGGGTGATCCAGGCCGGGAGCAGCGCGAAGCCGCAGGGATTGACGGGGGCGATCATCCCGGCGGCGAAGGCAAGGGCGAGGAGTCCGCCCATCGCTCAGGCCCCGGCCTTGTGGAGCGCGGAGACGATCGTATCGGCGTCGGGGTCGGTGGCGCGGAAGGTCACCTGTCCGTCACTGTCGACGATGATCAGTGTAGACAGCGCGGCGACCCCGAAGCGCTGGGACAGCGCCGCGCCCTCGTCGATGGCGGCGGGGACATGCACGGCGTCGACGTACTCCATGAACCTCTGAATGGTCTCGGTAGGTTCGCGCGGATCCATGTCGACGGCGAGGAACTGGGCATCGATGCCGGCCTCCTCGGCCGCGGCTGCCGCCTGACCGAGGGATCGGACTCCGCCGACGCATTCGCCGCAGCCGACGGAGAAGAAGAACACCGCGGTGGGCTTCCCGGCGGCGGGCAGGCTGATCCGCTGAGCGTCGATGCTGGTCACCGTCGCGGCGGTGGCAGTCTCGGCAGAGACGGGATCCTTATCAACGGTGCCGCAGGCGGTCAGGATGAGCGAGCCTGCGAGCAGGAGGGTGGCGAGCGAACGACGGGCGCGGGAGCTGATCATTGGTTCTGTTCGCCCTTCGGGTCGGTGCGGTGAGCGGATTCGGTGGGCGGGCAGCAGTCAGGTTCGACACGGCCGCGGCGGGTTCGGCGGCGGACGACGACGAGCAGCACGATCGCGAGGAGCGCAATGCCCACGCCGATCACCCACGGGTTGCCGAGAAGGAGCCCGCCGATGCCAGTAAGCATTCCGCCGGCGATGAGCACGGGCAGCGCGCAGCAGATCGTCATGAGGAGCACGGCACCGGCTCCCAGGAGTAGGCCACCGCCTCGCGTTCGGTCGTCGTGTTTGGAGGTCATAGCGTTCTCGAATCCTTCTGTGTCGCGGGTCAACAGCAGCGGGGACAGTCGTCGGCCACCGGGGTGTCGTCCTGAAGCAGGTCGAGCAGGCTCGTTGTGAGCTCGTTGCCGATCCGGTAGGCCTCGGCCACCGACACCACCTCGGCACCGGGATGCTCAGAGAGCCACCCGGTGGCGTCGTCGACGGAGGCGAAATAGTGCACCTGGTTGCAGAAGGCCGAGCGGATCGAGGTGATCTGCTCCAGGTTCACCAGCGACACCACGGCGCTCGGGGGTGTGACGCCGGTGACACCGGCAACCGGATCGATGGTGACGCGGATCGTCTCTCCGCTGGCCGGGGAGACGGACTCCACGCGCGCTGGGCGATCGAGGAGGGCCGGGAAGATGAGGGTGTCCAGGGCGCACCAGGTGTAGAGCTCCTCACCGTCGACGGTGAACCGGTGCGGTGTAGGGCGCAGCGTGAGGCCCTGGCCGACGATTCGGCCCTGGTCGTCGTACTCGGTGTCCTGCATCGCGGCCAGTCCGAGCCGTACCTCGTCGATCGTGCGGCCCGCAGCCACGGACAGCTGTTGGACGGTGACGGGGTCACCGTCGGCGAGCAGCCGCAGCAGCGGGATGAGCAGGCCGGTCTCTCCCAGTCGGCTGAGCCGCTCGGGCAGTTGCATGCTGAGGTCAGACATCGTGGGTTCCTCCAGTTCGTTCACGCGCAGCACGACAGGAGCGACGGGTCGGTGGTGAAGGCCTTGGCGGCGATCCGGATGCCCTCGGCCATGGTCAGGTAGGGGGCCCAGGCGTCGGCGACCTCGGCGACCGTCTTGCCGAGCACGTGGACCCCGGCGGCGGCGAGCTCGCCGGCGTCCTTGGCGACGGCGGTGATGCCGAGGATCTTCCCGGTGTCGGCGTCCACGACGATCTTGACGAAGCCGCGGGTGTCGCGGTTGACCAGTGCGCGGGGCACGTGGTGCAGGGGCAGGACGCGGCAGTCGCAGCGGATCCCGGCGGCGACGACGTCCTTCTCGGTCATCCCGACCGCGCCGATCGCCGGGCCGGTGAACGTCACCCTCGGCAGTCGGGCGTAGTCCACGGCCCGATCGGCGTCGGCGAACGCGTTCTCGGCGACGAGGGTGCCGTGGTGGGCGGCGACGTAGACGAACTCGGGGTGGCCGGTCACGTCGCCCGCGGCCCAGATCCGCGGGTGGGAGGACTGCATCCGGTCGGAGACGACCACCTCGCCGAGGTCCCCGGTCTTGACCCCGACCCTGTCGAGGCCGAGCCCATCGGTGGCCGGTCGTCGTCCGAGGGCGACGAGCACCTGGTCGGTGCGGAACTCCTCCCGGCCGCCGGCGACGTCCGCGGTGACGACGGCCTGCCCGGTCGCGGCGTCGCGGGACACCCGCGTCGGCAGCGCGCGGCGGACCACCCGGATGCCCTCGTCGGCGAACACCTCCTGCAGCGTCCTGGACACCTCCGGCTCCTCCTTCGACGCGAGCCGGGACCGGACCAGCACGGTGACCTGGGAGCCGAGCCGGGCGAACAGCTGCGCCTGCTCCAGGGCGACGTAGCCGCCGCCGAGCACGAGCAGGGACTCAGGGAGTTCGGTCAGCTCCATCGCCGTGGTCGAGGTCAGGTACCCGGTCTGGTCCAGGCCGTCGATCGGCGGGGCCCACGGCCGAGAGCCGGTCGCGACCAGGTAGTGCCCGGCCTCGATCGTCTCGGTGCTCCCGTCGTCCCCGGCGACCTGGAGGACCGGTGCGTCGGGGGTGCCGGCGAACGCGGCATCGCCGCGGTGGACGGCCCAACCGTAGGAGTCGGCGACGTCGGCGTACTTCTCGCCCCGCAGCGACTCGACCAGCGCCTGCTTCCCGGCGATCAGGGCGGGCATGTCCACTGGCCCCGCCGTCGTCGCGATCCCCGGGAACCGGTCGGCGGTGTCGGCCGCGGAGTGCCGTGCGTCGGCCGCGGCGATCAGGGCCTTCGACGGCACGCAGCCGGTGTTCACGCAGGTGCCACCGAGCGTCCCGCGCTCGATCATCACCACCGACTTGCCGAGCGTGGTCGCGCGGATCGCGGCGGCGAACGCACCACCGCCCGATCCGATGATGGCGAGGTCGTACTTCGTGGGCATCGCAGCTCCCGTCACTTGGGTTTCTCTTCTTTCTCGGCCATACTGGACCTTCCAGTGCAGGGGAAGGTCAAGAAGGCTTCTGCCGAAAGAAAAGGGGGCCTGCGATGCGCATCGGGGAACTCGCCGAGCGGGCGGGAACGACGGCGAAGACGCTGCGGTTCTACGAGGAGCAGGGCCTGCTGCCCCCGGCCGAGCGCACGCCGTCCGGATACCGCGACTACGCGCCCGAGACGGCCGCCCGGATCGACTTCGTCCACCGCGGCCAGGCCGCGGGCCTCACCCTCGCCCAGATCCGCCAGATCCTCGACATCCGCGACGGCGGCGCTGCTCCCTGCGAGCACGTGCGCGATCTCCTCGACGCGCGCTTCGCCGAGATCGGGCAGCAGATCGCCCAGCTCACAGCGCTCCGAGACACCATCGCCGAGCTCAGGCACGACGCCGCGCAGCCCGACCCCGACTCGTGCAGCGCGGACCAGGTCTGCCGGTACCTGTAGCTCACGGAAAATCCTCTCGGCTCTCCCAAGCGACGAGAACGGAAAGTCGTGCAGAATCCCCCGTCCGCCAAATAGCGCCAAATCAAATAACGCGCACTACCAATATGCGCTTGACGCGAGTTGGACCCATTCAGAGTCAGCCATCAGCCGGCCAGGTAATCATCGAGTGCGCGGCGCATGATGGCGGAGGCGCTGGTGTGCTCGTCGTGGACGCGACGGCACACTGCGTCGAGGCAGGCAGTGACGGTTTCGGCGCGCTTGGTGCCAACGGTGTGGGGCCGGCCCACGGAGTTGAGAGTCGCGCCAGGGAAGCCGTCTTCACCGTCGGTGATGGGCTGGTCGTTCATGGTGCCCCACCGGCCATGCTGGTCGGGGCCGGTCGCGGTAACGAAGGTGCGCTCGGCCATTGCGGCTTCCTTTCGGTCGCTTTCAAGGTGGATTTGCGGTGTGCGCGATGGCTTGGACCTCGCTGAATAGGGTGGCCCTGCAGCTTTTCTGCATGTGGTGCGAGGGTAGTGCGTAGGCCGTCCGGAACCCGAACCAGGCCAGGTTCGTGAGGCTGCACCCCGTAGAGGCCCAAAGGGGCTCATCCCAGTCGAGGGTGTAGACGGGGTCTGAACCCGCCGGTCTCGAGCAGGCTCCTGGCGATGTAGTTGGTGAGGTTGCGGAACCCAAGAGCACTGCCGCGGAGGTGTTCGAGGCGGCCGTTGATCGCCTCGGTCGGACCGTTGGACGTGCCGGGGCGGTCGAAGTAGGCGAGCACGTCGTCGGCGCGCTTCCTCAGCGTCCGGCCGAGTGTGGTGAGTTCGACCAGCGCCCTCGGGACACCGCTGCTGATCGAGGCAATCAGGTTGGCCATGAGCTCGCGGCCGTGGTGGCGGTCTTCGTGGCGGTAGGCGGCGATCATCCGCTGGTAGATCCCCCAGGTCGCCTCGACCTCGACATGCTCCTCGGCCCCGAACAACGTGCGGAGTCGAGCGGCCTGCTTGTCGGTCAGCAGCTCGGCGCCGGTGTGCAGGGTCCGCCGCGCGGCATACAGCGGGTCGCCCTTCATCCCGCGGTGGCCGTGGATGGCCTGCTGCACCCGGCGCCGGCACCGGTCGAGCGCGTCCCCGGCGAGGCGGACGACGTGGAACGGATCCATGACCGCCACCGCGTCGGGGAGCTCCTCGGCGGCGGCGGTCTTGAAGCCGGTGAACCCGTCCATCGCGACGACCTCGATCCCGTCGCGCCAGGTGTCGGGTCGGGCGGCGAGCCAGGTCTTGAAGGCCTCCTTCGAGCGACCCTCGACCATGTCCAGCAGCCTGGCGGGGCCGGTCTTGTCGCGGATCGGGGTCAGGTCGATGATCACGGTGACGTACCTGTCGCCGCGCCTGGTGTGCCTCCAGACGTGCTCATCGACGCCGATGACCCTCACGCCGTCGAAGCGGGCCGGGTCGTCGATGAGAACACGTCGGCCTTCAGCAAGCACGGCGTCGTTGACGGTGTCCCAGGCGACGTCGAGTCCCTCGGCGATCCGGGTGACGGTGAGGTGCTGCACGACCAGCGCTTCGAGCGCCCACTGCAGCCCACGGCGCGAGAGCTTCGACCGCGGCTCGGCCGCACGGGTGGTGTCTTGGCGCCACACGTGCCCGCAGCCGGTGCAGCGGTAGCGACGCACCGCGACCTCCAACACCGTCGGTCGCCACCCCAGCGGCTCGTGCGCGAGCCGACGGATCACGGTGTCCCGAGCAGCGCCTTCGGCGCCGCAGCGTCGACACCACTCGTCCGGGGTCAGGACTCTGCAGGCGAGCACCGCGCGGTCGGGCTCGAGGCGCTGGCCGGTCACGACGAGGTCGAGTTCGTCGAGTCGGCAGAACGTTGTCAGGTCCGGGCGAGCGAAGCGGGCCCGAGCGGTAGCGACAGGCAACGACGTCAGACCTCCGGATGTCAGGCGTGGAACGTCATCTTCCGAAGACCTCGACCACGATCTAGCCACCGTCGCGCCGGAGTCGCTTCGATCAACGAGTACACCTCATCAGAAGCCCGTTGCCAAGGCCTTGCTCCGTTGTGAGCGACGACGTCGTGGGGATGGGGATCTCAGTCAGTGCAGGGCGCCGAGCTCGACGAGAAGAACGCCGGCGATGATGAGTGCGATGCCGCCCATCATGAGCGCGGTGAGCGGCTCCTTGAAGAGGGCTTTGGACGCGACGGCCGTTAGGGCAACTCCGGACGCTGCCCAGATGCCGTAAGCGACACCGAGGCCCAGGCCCTCATTAAGGGCGAGGGTGAGAAACGCGAAGGCCAGGAGGTAGCCGCCGGCGACGGCGGCGTAGTAGGCGCGGACGCCAGTAGCTGCCATGCGCAGCGAGAGGGTAGCGCTGACCTCGGCAATGATGGCTCCGAGGAGGAACAGGTAAGCCATCAGGTGGCTTCTTCGAGGTTCTTGGCCGCGTGCTGGGAGCCGAGTTCGACGGTGAGGACGCCGGCAATGATGAGGACGATGCCGACGCCCATGAGTGCGGTGAGGGTTTCATCGAAGATCAGCGACGACATCACGGCGGTGGTGGCGACACCGAGGGCGCCCCAAATGCCGTAGGCGACGCCCAGCGCCATGCCCTGACGCAGAACGAGGGCGAGGAGAATGAACGAGGCGATGTAGCCAGCCGCGACGAGCACGTACAGTCCGGGTCGATCGAGTGCTCCCTTCAGCGACAGCGAACCGGTGACCTCGCTGAGGATGGCCCCCGCGAGCAGTAGCCACTTGGTCATGAGTTCTCCTGGATGAGGTGGTGTGCGAGTGCTCGAATGGCGTCGGTGTCCTCGTCGGATAGGGCGATGCCGTTGCCGGCGGTGTTGAGCCAGATGCCGTCGGCCAAGAGTCGGACGCCGTGGAGGCGGGCCCGCTGGTCGGCCGGAAGGGTCTCGGGGACGTCGACCCAGGCCCCCATGCGGCTGTTCCATCGCTCGGTGAGCGGCTCGCGCAGGCGGGGGTCGGTGAACATGACCAGGTCGCCGTAGTCGAACGGCCCGTCGCAAGCCCAGTCAACGTAGGCGGCGAGGCGTTCGCTGATCGTGGGTACGTTTGGGTTGGTGGTAGCCAGGCGGGCGGCCAGATCCCGCTCGTAGCCGTCGAGGAGGTGGTCGATGACGGCGGTCATCAGTGCTTCCTTGGTTGGGAAGTGGTACATCAGGCCAGCCTTAGTGATTCCTGCAGCGCGAGCTGCGGACACCAGGGAGACAGAGGCGCCAGTGCGGGCCCACGCAAGAGTGCTGGCGAGAACGCCGCCTCGCGCCGACGGTCGGTGGGCAGGTGCACTAGTACTCATATCGACAACTCTACCTACCGGTAGGGTAAGTAACAAACTCATGGTGAGCTGGGCCTCCCGAGCTGAGCGTCAGCATGCTAAGAGCGTGACCGCCCGGCACCTACGACGCCCCGGCCAAGGCGATCAACGGATGACTCGAACACCTCTGTGACTTCCGCGCGTGGGTTCCGAAACCTCATCAACTATCGCTAGGCCACTACTCAAAGCCGGCGACTTCCAGACCGCGACTACACCCTCGATTGGGATGAGCCGGTTAACTCCCGGCTGGGTAACGACGCTACGCAGCCATCACCCATCGAATCGCTGCTGTGCCAACGCGCCCCAGGCGCTCATCACCCGGCCGCGAATGCAGCTGCAGTTCGCTTCGCGCCCAAGACGGAAGAACCGCGACCGCGCCACGTACAAGGAGCGAGTAACCCGGCCGCGCACCGCGTGGAAGAGGCGGGTCGCGCAGGAGGAAGTGTTGAGCATCGAGGCAGTCCCTCGTCGCGTGCAGCGCAGGCCGGTACGTCGCCAGCTGCTCGAGCATGGCGACCATCGTTGTCGGGGCGTGCGTCACCCCGAGCAGCTGCGCCGAGTGGCGTGCCTGGTCGACGTAGGTGTCGTACTGCGCGGCATCGAGGTGTACGTGTCCATACAGCTGGTGGGCGCGCGCGAAGCAGAACGTCTCGGCGACGTGCACCCACCGCAGCAGGTCCGGGTCGCCCGCGCGGTAGGGGGTGGCTTCGAACGTGCCCGTGACGGTCTCGTGGATGCGTCGCACCGCGGCGATCATGGCTTCGGCGTGTTCGATCGTGCCGAACGACGTCGTCGCGATGTAGTGGCTGGTGCGCTGCAACCGACCCCACGGGTCGGATCGGTAGCCGCTGTGCTGGGCGACGCCGGCCATCGCAAGCGGATGCAACGACTGCAGCAGCAAGGACGCGAGGCCCCCGATGAACATGGAGGCGTCGGCGTGCACGATCCACAACGGGTCGTTCTCGTCGAACCAGCGAGGCCCGGGCGAGTCCCAGATGCGGGCGCGCGCCCGCTCCGCGTCGGGCCCGGCCACACCGTCACGCAGCTTTAGCGACAACTGGCGCCGAAGAGCAAAAACCGCATCCATGCGCCCATCGTGCCAGGCCCCCATCACACCCACGGACGGCACGTACACGCTCGCACCACAAGCTGCTTCCCAGCCGTCGGCTGCGAACGCGCCGCCCCGCATGCCTCCGGCCCCCCGGTCGCTCAGCACCAACATGACGACTCGAGCGCTGACAAACAGAGGACCATACGATGCCGATGTACGACCTGAGGTCGGCTCTGCAGGACGATCCGGTGGCAGGCGATGAATGAGGCCCTGGGCAAGAAAACCTGGCGTCTTCGTGGGCCAGGCTGGAGTGCGCTGCGCGTGTTAGGGCGAAGGCGCGTCGGATCGTATCTGTACGTCCCCTATTGTCCGGTCTGTGCGAGCCAAGCGGCCCTGACGGAGGCGGTGCGTGCTACCGCCGGTCACCGCCATCCAAGAATGACGTACCCGCGCGGCAAGATGGAAGCCATGAACCTCACCCGCCCCGAAACCACGCACGACGTCGTCATTATCGGCGCGGGCAACGCCGGCATCGCGCTGGCCGCTCGGCTACGTCGTGACGATCCCGATCTGGACATCGCCATCGTCAGCCCCGAAGGGCTGCACACCTATCGCCCGCTGCTTTCCTACGTTGGTGCAGGGCTTGCGACGCTGCGCAGGGCGCAACGGCCTCAAAGCAAGCAGATCCCTGCGGGATGCACTTGGTATCGCGAATCGGTCGTCGAGTTGACCCCCGCTCCAGTCTCAGGCGAGGTGGACGCGACAAGCGCGCATCAGGTGCATACAGATGCCGGACGGCGTATTAGCGCCACCGACGTCGTCGTGTGCCCCGGCACCCATATTGACTGGGACGCCACCCCCGGACTGCGTCAGGCATGCGCTTCACCTCACGCCTCGACGAACTACGAGCCGACCATGGCCAGCGCAACATGGGACATGCTCAAGAACCTGCGCCAGGGCAACGCGGTGTTCACCATCTCGAGCCGCAACGCACCCTGCCCGTCCGTTGGCCTAAAGCCACTGTTTCTCGCCGCGGACCATTGGCGCCGCGAAGGGCGCCTGGAGAACATCACGATGACCGTGCTCAACGAGAACAGCGACTTCACCGGCCTACCCCGCGCGAACAACGAGATCGACTCCCGCCTGCGACGCCTTGGTGTCCACGTGCGTTCCGGTATCACCGTTGAATCCATCGACGCAGACTCGCGCCACGTCACCACGCGCGACGTCGACGGCAACGCTACTCATTGGCCCTACGACGCGTTGCACGTCGTACCAGCCCACCGTGGCCACGACTGGGTCGCCGACGCGGGTATCGCTCGACCCGGGACAGGCCTGATTGACGTCGACGAGCGCACCCTGCATCACCGGCGAAACGACGGGATTTGGTCACTAGGGGACGCCGCGCAACTCGGTACCGCCTCCTCTGGTGGCGGTCTACGACGCCAGGTCCCCGTCCTCAGTGACAACCTCATCGCACGCCGCAACGGCAAACCCCTCGCGGCCCGCTATGACGGGTACAGCGTCGCACCAATCCCGATCGATCGTCGCCGCCTCATCTTGGCAGAGTGGGACCGTCAGGGCCACGAGGAACAGACCCTGTCATTCATCTCTCTGGCGCGGCCCAGAATGGCCACTTTCGCCTTCGACCTCTTCGCCCAACCGCTGATCTACTGGCATCGCCTCCTGAAGGGGAAATGATCCGGGCAAGAGCGGGTCAAGCGCCTCGGTCGAGACCATCAGCGAGTAGGTATCGAGCGTGCCTGGTTGCGATCGGCAGCGCGGCAGTCAGTGCCACAGCGGGAACCGACACGGCATTGGCCTGCTGCTTATAGAACCCGCAAGTTGCATGTCTCGCCCCGCCGATAGCTGATCGGCAGGGGTCGTCTCTGCACACCGAGCAGCAGGGTGCTCAGATGCGACCCCCAGCGTCTCTCAGAGGTGTGCAAAACCCTTGGCCAAACTCAGGGCGCCAAAACCGTCTCCAGATGATGCGTTTTGCACTCCGCGTGCGTGGAGCCAACTGATGATGACGTGAACGTGTGGCAGCGAGCCGGGGCTTATCTCCGAGTGCACGGGGCCGACACGCCGCATGGCGCGTCACCTCAACCGAGTTCGGGCTCGTCTCTGCGTGTATGGGGCCGATCTGCGGAGGGTGAACCCGTGGCCACACGAACCGGGCTCATCTCCGCGTGCGCGGGGCCGACTTGACGATGAGGATGCCGAACTCGGTGCCGGCGGGCTCATCTCCCCGTGCGCGGGGCCGACGATCACCCCAGCCACAGCGGGCGGTGACCCCGGGGCTCATCTCCGCGTGCGTGGGGCCGACATCTTGAGTAGCGCGCCGCGGTTCGGTTTGTTGGGCTCATCTCCGCGTGCGCGGGGCCGACCCTTGCGGGGTGCTGTGTTTCCGCGCTTTGCAGTTGGTGGGGGAAGCATTTGCCCTCACTTTCGCTTCCCCGTCGGGGGGAGATGACCGGACGCGATTACACGGCCGGGGTGGCCCACCTCGCGGTGGGTCTTCCCGCTTCGCAGAACGTCGCGCGACAGATGTCTCACCGCGCCCTCCACGGGCGTTTTGCGACTCCTCCATGCCGGGGGCGTCGTGGGATGCGAGAGCGGCGCGAAGGACGTTCTTCGCCGCGTTGACGTCACGGTCAAGCACCGTGGCGCAGTTCTCGCAGTGGTACACGCGTTCCGACAGGGGCAGATTGGCTTTCTCCGCCCCGCACGTCGAACACGTCCTGCTCGTGGGAACGAAGCACCCTGAGGGCAGGAGCTGCGATCGGTACCACGAAGTCTTGTGGGTGAGTTGTCGCCGCATCTCGGCGAAGCTCGCGTCGAGGATGGAACGGTTGAGGCCCGCTTTCGCGGCGACGTTGCGGCCAGGCTTGTCGATGCTGCCTCGTGCGCTGCGCGTCATGACGGCGACGTTGAGGTCGTCGACAGCGACGACGGCGTGCGAGGTCGCGAGCTGCTTCGTGATGGCGTGCAGTGTGCTCGCGCGGTGCTGGGCGACAGCGGCGTGCTCTCGCGCGAGACGGGCTCGAGCCTTGACGCGGCCCGTCGTGGGTGTGACGCGTTGGCCACGCTTGGGGGTGTCGATGAGGTCGCCGTTGGGTAGGCGCCACTTGCTGCGCGACAAGGCGCGCTGGGCGCGGGTCAGCCGCTTCTGCGCCGCGCGCAGGTGGCGCGGGTTGTCGATGATGGTGGCGTCGCTGAAAGCCATCAGGTGGTGCACACCCACGTCGACCCCGACCGCGCCTGCGGCTTGCTGGCGCGGGGTGGGGTGGTCGGGGATGTCGAGTGTTTCCAGCGCGAGGATGCTCACTGACCAGCCGTTGCCCGCGCGGGAGATCGTGGCTGACTGGATGCGTGCCACGCCGCGACGGATGCGTCGGGCGAGGTGGCGGATGTTGCCCTTGAGCCGGATGGAGCCGGTGACGGAGATCTTCTTCGGCAGCGTCAGTCGGCGGTAGCCGTCCGGGCGGATGCTGGGACGCTTCACGTCGTGGGCCAGGGTGAAGCTATCGCGGCAGCGCCCCTTGGACTTGAAGCGGGGGTATCCGACACGCCGCCCGGCGCGTCGACCTGTCAGGGAGTCGAGCCAGTTCTGCCACGCCGTGTCAGCTTGGCGCATCCCCGAGACCCAGCTGCGGCGGTTGACCTCGGTGCGCCAGGCGTAATCCGGGTCGCGGTCGAACGCCTTCTCGTTGGTTTGGGATGTGGGGATGCGGTAGTAGCGCGAGGCGTCCTTCTTCGCGGCGGCGAGGGCCTGATCTGCGTCGAGGTGGCCGTAGCGGGTGTAGGTCAGATCGGCGACGCACGCGCTCCACATGCGGTGGGCGTGCACCTTGGCGCCGAGGGCCCAGTTGAAAGCGGCGCGGGAGGCGCCCGCATGAGAGGCCAGTGCTGCGGTCTGTGCGTCGGTCGGGTCCAGGGGGACGCGGTATGCGCGCAAGATTTCACGAGTGGTCATGGGGTGCCTCCTTCCTTGGTGAGAACCTAGTCGTGCACACCGACAACCCCGGAATTCCGGGGAATCTATGGGGTTGGGGGGTGTGGAGCTTCGTCGCGTTGTTGCGGGCTCGGGGTGGGACCCGTGCGCGGCCGTATGCGCGCGGGGATAACCCACTCGTTACGCACCCGCGTCTCGACGCCGCGCTCTGCCCACACGACGCGGCAGTGCCACAGCGAACCTTCGACACGCTGCTCGATGAGCAGGGCTTGCACCCACTCGCCGTCGACATACAACTCGACGTGCCCATCACGCGGTGCGACCCCACGAGGAAGCTCCCACGGGCGTTCGTCGGGGTCTTCGGGGATGCCGGCGCGTACCCCGATCGGTGCGACGTGCCCGTCCTTGCGATTCATCCCGCCAGCCATCGTT
>NZ_DCNR01000017.1:18020-18336 GCF_002322065.1 Dermacoccus sp. UBA1591
GGGGGTGTGAGCGAGGGTGTCACTCCGGGCGCCCACGGAGCGGGGGTGGTGAGTCCATTGGACTCACCACCCCCGTCGTCCTGCTAGCTCATCTGAGGACCCTGGTGAGAGAGTCCGGAAGGAGAGTCGCCGTAGTCGCTGTGGCGCTGATGGCGCGCTGCCAGCGCATCACGCACTCTCGGGCTACCCTCGGCGTTGATCTGCTGCTGGGTGCGAGGCGGGGACGGCGAAGCTGAGTCGGTCTCCCACTCATCCCACGCCTGCTCCCACAGCGCCGATTCATCCTCATCCTGATGGCCCCTGGTCGCCGCCGCGG
>NZ_DCNR01000017.1:18562-20019 GCF_002322065.1 Dermacoccus sp. UBA1591
CTGGCCGCGCATCACTCGCTCGAGTTCGGCGACCTTGTGACGCACGGCCTGCAGTTCGGCTTCACGGGCGAAGGGCTGCCCAAGGTTCGCCTCGGCCGTCACCTTGTCGCGCTGTGCTGCGTCGAGTCGCTGCTCCGCCCTCGTCAGTGCTCCTTCCATGCCGGCGAGAGCGTTTTCCATCTTGGTGACGACGCCGTGCGACCCGGGTAGTCCCATGAGCGCGAACGCGTCGTCACGCACGAAGACGTCGTCGGGGGCTGCCTGCATCTGGAGGTTCGCCTTCGTGACACCCAGGCTGGAGTCGACGACCACGTCGAACCGGTGCCCGCCCAGCGTCACCAGGGCCTCGAGCGTGACAGGTTCTCGCGTGACGCGGGCGCGTGACGCGGCTGCGCCGAGGTGCTCACGGATGGCGTTGGCAGCTTCGACGCGCTCGGTGAAGACCTGGCCCGCGACGGTGGCGCGGAACGCGTCACCCTTCGTCTCGGTGCGGTCCACGATCGCGTCATTCAGCGCCGGGATGCGTCGCGAGTAGCTACTGATCGCGGTGTTCGCCGCGTCAACCGCCTGCCGGGTCTGGGTCTGTGATCGCCGGTGCCCGCGGTCGGCAGGCTTTCCAGGACCGACAGGTCTTGGTCGGCCTGGGCTTTCTCCAGGATGAGGGGGTTGTCCGAGGCGATCGCCTTGACCTCGCTCATGTTGAACGACTGGCTCGTCTCGATGTCCTCAGCGGTACGCGTCGCGGAGCCCTTGATGCACGTCCGCTTCGACTCCAGCTCCCGCAGGTCCGTGACCTTCGCACCCGGCAAGAAGTTCAGCGCCACGACTCTCCGCCATGATCGGTCTCGAGAGGCCCACCCCGAGCGCCTGCCGCCGACCTCACGACGCGGGTGTTGGCTCTCGAAACCGCTCTCGAACGGATCGTCTCAGAACGTGCCGACAACGATGGGGTTTGAGAGAGAGGTCGACCTGCTTGCAGTGCGGCGAAACTCGCGCTGATGTATGCCGAGCAGTTCTCGGCCGCCGCAAGCCTGTCCGGATACTTCAGCCCGCACGAGGACGAGATGACGGGTTCGTTGTTCGGTGGGCAGGAGAAGCTGCACCAGGAGAACGACCTGACGTGGCGGATCCAGCACCTGCCGATTCCCCACAGCGCGATCTTCGCGACGATGGGCCAGGCCGAGGGTGGTGACGAGGGCATCGAGAACACCCGCGCGTTCATGGCGGCTGCGCGGGCACCCCTCACGACGAAGTTCGAGGTCGTCGACGGCGGTGGCCACAACTTCGGCACGTACCAGCGCGTCATGCCCGATGCGTTCGCGTGGCTCAGTACCTACACGGGGCGCTGACCGGCAGACGACGTGGCCCGTCGCCAGTGTCCACGAAATCAGCCCCCGTTCGACGAGGCAGGCGGCCCAGCGGCGAGATTCGGGCAAAGCGGCTCTTCACGAATGAGG
>NZ_DCNR01000069.1:0-186 GCF_002322065.1 Dermacoccus sp. UBA1591
ACTGCCCTTGACCGCTCGGGGGGCGCCCCCGGCAGATTTCGGCAGCTTCGCGCGCGCGTCTCGCGAGTCACTCACTCACTGTCTCCCGACTCGTTGTTCTCCGTGGAGGCCGACTCGTCGTCCGGAGCGTGCGTTGCGTCCTGAGTTGACTCCGCGGCCTCGTTCGTCTCCGAAACTACCGCGTCA
>NZ_DCNR01000069.1:394-2602 GCF_002322065.1 Dermacoccus sp. UBA1591
GCGCGCGACGGCGACGATCGAGTCGCCCTTGCCGGGCGTCGCGAACTGCACGCCCTGCGTGTTGCGGCCCGTCTCACGCACCTCGGCGACGGCCGAGCGGACGATCTTGCCCTTCTCCATGACGACCATCACTTCGTCACGGTTCTCGACGACGAGCGCGCCGACGAGGTCACCGCCTCGCTCTGAGATCGTCGCGACCTTGACGCCGAGCGTCGCGCGCCCCTTCGTCGGGTACTCCTCCACGGGCGTGCGCTTGGCGAGCCCGTTCTCGAAGACGACGAAGACGCACAGCTTCTCGTCGGCCCCGCGCTCGACCTCGTTCGCGCCCTTCGGCACGACGTTCATCGACAGCAGTTCGTCGCCTTCTCGGAACTTCATGCCGGTGACACCCGACGTCGATCGGCCCATCGGACGCAGTGAGTCGTCCGTCGCAGCGAAACGCACGGCCTGGCCCTTGCGGCTGACGAGCAGGACGTCGTCGTCGTGCGTCGCGAGGCCGGCACCGACGAGCTCGTCGCCGTCACGCAGGTTGACGGCGATGAGGCCGCCCGAACGCGGCGAGTCATACTCCGACAGGCGCGTCTTCTTGACGAGGCCGTTGCGGGTCGCGAGCAGAAGGTACTCCGAGTCGGCATAGGTGCGCAGCGCCATGACCTGAGCGATCTGCTCGCCCGGCTGGAACGCGAGCAGGTTCGCGACGTGCTGGCCCTTGCTGTCGCGCGAGCCCTCCGGCAGCTCGTAGCCCTTCGTCCGGTAGACGCGGCCGGCGTTCGTGAAGAACAACAGCCAGTCGTGCGTCGAGGTCGTGAAGAAGTGCCCGACGACGTCGTCACCGCGCAGCGTCGCGCCGCGCACACCCTTGCCACCGCGACGCTGGCTGCGGTACTCGCTCACCTTCGTGCGCTTGACGTAGCCGCCGCGCGTGATGGTGACGACCACGTCCTCTTCGGGGATGAGGTCTTCCATGTTCATGTCACCGTCGAACGGCACGATCTGGCTGCGACGGTCGTCGCCGTACTTCTCGACGATCTCGGCGAGCTCGTCGCTGACGATCTGACGCTGACGCTCCGGCTTGGCCAGGATGTCCTTGTAGTCGTCGATCTTCGACTGCAGCTCGTCGTGCTGCTCGATGATGCGCTGACGCTCGAGCGCCGCGAGGCGACGCAGCTGCATCTCGAGGATGGCGTTGGCCTGGATCTCGTCGATGTCGAGCAGCTCGATGAGGCCCGTGCGGGCATCGTCGACCGTCGGGCTGCGACGGATGAGGGCGATGACCTCGTCGAGCATGTCGAGGGCCTTCAACAGACCGCGCAGGATGTGGATGCGCTTCTCGGCCTCGTCGAGACGGAACTGCGTGCGGCGCACGATGACGTCGATCTGGTGCTCGACCCAGTAGCGGATGAACGCACTGATCGGCAGCGTGCGCGGCACACCGTCGACGAGGGCGAGCATGTTCGCGCCGAAGTTCTGCTGCAGCTGCGTGTGCTTGTAGAGGTTGTTGAGCACGACCTTGGCGATCGCGTCACGCTTGAGCACGATGACGAGGCGCTGGCCGGTGCGGCCGGACGTCTCGTCACGGATGTCGGCGATGCCGGCCATCTTGCCGTCCTTGACGAGCATCGCGATCTTCTCGGCGAGCGCGTCTGGGTTGACCTGGTACGGCAGCTCCGTGACGACGAGGCACTGACGGCCCTGGATCTCCTCGACGTTGACGACGGCGCGCATCGTGATGCTGCCGCGGCCGGTGCGGTAGGCGTCCTCGACGCCGCGCTTGCCCATGATGAGCGCGCCGGTCGGGAAGTCCGGGCCGGGGATGCGACGCAGGCACTCTTCGAGCAGTGCCTCACGCGAGGCCTCGGGGTTCGCGAGCAGCCACTGCGCGGCGTCGGCGACCTCGCGCAGGTTGTGCGGCGGGATCTGCGTCGCCATGCCGACAGCGATGCCGGCGCTGCCGTTGACGAGCAGGTTCGGGAAACGGCTCGGCAGGACGCTGGGCTGCAGCGTCTTGCCGTCGTAGTTGGGCTCGAAGTCGACGGTGTTCTCGTGGATGTCGCGCACGAGCTCCATCGCGAGGGGCGCCATGCGGCACTCGGTGTATCGCGGGGCGGCTGCGCCGTCGTTGCCGGGCGAACCGAAGTTGCCCTGGCCGTCGACGAGCGGGTAGCGCATCGACCACGGCTGCACGAGACGCACGAGGGCGTCGTAGAT
>NZ_DCNR01000069.1:2874-3705 GCF_002322065.1 Dermacoccus sp. UBA1591
CCGTCGTACATGGCGTAGACGATGCGACGGTGCACGGGCTTGAGGCCGTCACGCACGTCCGGCAGGGCACGCGAGACGATGACGCTCATCGCGTACTCGATGTAGCTGCGCTGCATCTCGGCGTTGAGGTCGATCGGGTCGACGCGGTGCGCAACCGGAGCGGCGACGGCGGCCTGCGCCTCCGGCCTGTTCGGCACCTTCATCGTCGGCGGCTCGGGGCGCGTGGGGTCGATGCCGGCCGCGGCTGCTGCGGCGTCGCTGGCGGGAGCGTCGGCTTCGCCCTGGGGGACCTCGGGGAGATCGTCCGGCAGGTCGGACGCGTCGTCGCCCGGCAGGTTCGTGTCGTCAGACATGTGTCATTCCTTCGATGAAGGGTTGTCGAGTTGTCGCGATGTTTCACGTGAAACGGAGCGGCTCGTCGCTCACGTTTCACGTGAAACGCAGATCAGATGTCGAGGAACCTGACGTCCTTCGCGTTGCGCTGGATGAAGCTGCGTCGCGATTCGACGTCCTCACCCATGAGCACGGCGAAGATCTCGTCGGCGGCCGCGGCGTCCTCGAGCGTGACCTGGAGCAACGTGCGCGACTCCGGGTCCATCGTGGTCTCCCACAATTCCTGGTAATTCATCTCGCCGAGACCCTTGTAGCGCTGGACGCCGTTCTCCTTCGGCAGGCGCCAGCCCTTCGACTGGCCTGCGTCGATCATCGCGTCGCGCTCGCGGTCGGTGAAGGCGAACTCGTGCTCGTGGTTGCTCCACTTGATGCGGTACAGCGGCGGCTGGGCGAGGTAGACGTATCCGGCCTCGATGAGCGGGCGCATGAAGCGGAACA
>NZ_DCNR01000069.1:3945-8749 GCF_002322065.1 Dermacoccus sp. UBA1591
ATCTTGTGGTAGCGCGCCTTCTCGATCGTGAAGTCCTCGCCGATGCCCGTGCCGAAGCCCGAGATCAGGCCCTGCACCTCATTGTTCGCGAGCACCTTGTCGAGGCGTGCCTTCTCGACGTTGAGGATCTTGCCGCGGATCGGCAGGATCGCCTGGTTGAACGGGTTGCGCCCCTGGACCGCCGAGCCGCCGGCCGAGTCACCCTCGACGATGAACACCTCGGAGATCGACGGATCCTTGCTCTGGCAGTCGCGCAGCTTGCCCGGCAGCCCACCCGATTCGAGAAGGCCCTTGCGTCGCGCGGTCTCGCGCGCCTTGCGGGCCGCCATCCGCGCCGACGCGGCGGCGATGGCCTTGCTGACGATCGCCTTGCCCTCTCGCGGGTGCATCTGCAGCCAGTGGTCGAACTCGTCGCGCACCGCGGTCTGGACGAAGCCCTTGACCTCGGAGTTGCCGAGCTTCGTCTTCGTCTGGCCCTCGAACTGTGGTTCGGCAAGCTTGACGCTGATGACGGCCGTCAGCCCCTCGCGGATGTCGTCACCGGTGAGGTTGTCGTCCTTCTCCTTGAGCAGCTTCTCGCGGCGCGCGAAGTCGTTGACGAGCTTCGTCATCGCCGCGCGGAAACCCTCTTCGTGCGTGCCGCCCTCGTGCGTGTTGATCGTGTTGGCGTACGTGTGGACGGACTCGCTGTACGCCGTCGTCCACTGCATCGCGACCTCGACCGAGAGGTAGCGCTCGGCGTCCTCGTGCTCGAAGGCGATGATGTCCTCGTTGACGACCTCGGCGCGCTTGGAGGAGTTGAGGTGCTTGACGTAGTCGAGCAGACCGTCCGCGTAGCAGTACGTGACGCTCCTGCCCTTCTTCGCCCGCGCGGCGGCCTCGTCAGCCTGTGCGGCGTCGGCACCCTCGGCCGCAGCTTCCTCTGCAGCACCCTCGTCGACGGCATCGGGACGCTCGTCGGTGAGGGAGATCGTCAGGCCCTTGTTGAGGAAGGCCATCTGCTGGAAGCGCGCACGGATCGTCTCGAAGTCGTAGACGGTCGTCTCGAAGATCTCCGGGCTCGCCCAGAACGTGATCGTCGTGCCAGTCTCGTCGCTCTCCTCTTCCTCACGCAGCTCGCCGAGCGGCACACCGCCCGCGAACTCCATTCGGTAGACGTGGCCCTTCTGCCGCACCTCGGCCTCGAGGCGCGTCGACAGGGCGTTGACGACCGAGCTGCCGACGCCGTGCAGACCACCGGAGACCTTGTAGCCGCCGCCACCGAACTTGCCTCCGGCGTGCAGCTGGGTGAGGACGAGCTCGACGGTCGACATGTCGTACGCCTCGTTGCGGCCCGTCGGGATGCCGCGGCCGTTGTCGGAGACGCGGATGCCGTTGTCGGGCAGGATCGTCACGTCGACGCGCGTCGCGTGACCGGCGAGGGCCTCGTCGACCGAGTTGTCGACGATCTCCCACACGAGGTGATGCAGGCCGCGCTCACCCGTGGAGCCGATGTACATGCCGGGCCGCTTGCGGACGGCCTCGAGGCCCTCGAGGACCTGGATGGCGTCGGCGTCGTACTCCGTGTCGATCTGGGACCGGACGTGCTGCTCGACCTGCTCTGACGCGCCGTCGGCCGCGTCTGCGAGCGAGGGATCCTGCGTCGTAGGGTCGATCGAGTCGTCGCTGGGCTTGTCGGCCACTGTGCTCCTTCACCGTGCGTGGCACCGTTGCAGTGCGCCGGCTCTCGGAGCGGGAAACCCGAGGCGTGACTCCCGCAACGACGTGCGTGCGGGCTCGTGACGCGATACAACGTGCGAATTATGTCCATCTTACTGGTAGCACGGCTCAGAACATAGCCACGAAACGCTCCAGAGGGCCTCGTGCACGCGGGAACGAGGCCTCGACGTGCCGGGGATCGTCGACCGGGGCCTCGAGGGCACTCATCGGCCTCTGGCTCGGCCGGCCTCCCTCGGGCTCCTCTCTCAGCGTCGACGGGGTGACGCGGACATGCTGCGGGGTTTCGCTGGAGGCGCTCTGCACACGAAACCGGGAAGGTTCCACGTGAAACAGGCGCGGCCGTCAGCCGTAGGTGTCGCGTGGTCCGCGTCCTGCGACACGACGCGGGCCGCGCACCCAGCTCGGGGCGCTCGGGCCGACAACCCGCAGTTCGTTGACGACGCCCTCACCGACACCGTCAGCGATGGAGGCCAGCAGGGATGCGGTGAGCAGCTGCAGCTGCGTGGCCCAGGCCGTCGATTCCGCGCGCACGGTGAGCACGCCGTCCTCGAACGTGAGGGGCCGAGCGTGCTCGGCCACGCCCGCACCGACGAGATCGGCCCACCGCGACATGACGGCGCCGGCTGCCACGTCGACGTTCCACCCCCGCTCGAGCAGGAGGCGTTTCATCGTCGAGTCGATGAGTTGGGGGTCGCGTCCATCGCGATTCGACGACGGCGTGAAGCTCTGCGTCGAGCGGGAACGCCGGGGCGCAGGACGCGAGCCCGGACGAAAACCCCGCTCGGCGGCATTGCGCTGAGCCCGAGCGAGCGCCAACCGCGCGGCGACGGCGCGCTCGTCCTCAGCGCTCGACTCGACCGGCGCCTCGGCACTATCGGTGCCAGTGCCAGTGCCCGGGGCCTGATCGTCCGGTGCCCCCGCATCGATGCCGCTGGTCTCACTCATCAGCCGCGTCACCGTCATCACGGTCGTCCGCATCACGGGCGGGCCCATCCGGGGCGTCCTCGGCCTCGGGCACACCGGGGTGAGCCGCGGTCTGGACGCCGCCAGGCGCCTCCTCGAGGGAGCCATCGCCTCGAGGCGCGACGTGGCCCTTCGTCACGTGGAAGACCTGGCCGGAAAGCCGCGCGGGAACGTCCTCCTCAACGGCGGCGGTGATGAGCACCTGCTCGGCGTCGCTCACCATGTCGGCCAGCCGTTCGCGGCGCCCCGCGTCGAGTTCGGCGAAGACGTCGTCGAGGACGAGGACGGGGTCGGTGCCGAGGTCATGACGCAGCAGGTGGAAGGCCGCGAGGCGCAGGGCGAGCGCAAACGACCACGACTCACCGTGACTCGCGTAGCCCTTGGCGGGCAGGTCTCCGAGCGTCAGGGTGACGTCGTCCCGGTGCGGCCCCACGAGGGTGACACCACGTTCGATCTCGCGGGTCCGCTGGAGCTCGAACGCCTCATGAAAGGCCTTCTGGAGCTCGTCGCGCTCCGGAACCTCGCCCGAGGCGATGCGCGCCGCGGTCGACTCCGGCAGTGACGACACATACGCGAGGCGCGCATCAGAACGCCCGGCACTCACCTCGTCGTACGCCTGGGCCACGTAGGGGGCCAGATCTTTCAGCAACCGTAGACGGGCGTAGACGAGGGCAGAACCGACTGACGCGAGGTGCGTGTTCCACTCGACCAGTGTGTCGAGCGCCGTTTCACGTGAAACCTCTTCATCCGCCGAGAGGCGAGCGCCTCGCGCGCCCTTCTTGAGCGCCGATTGGGCGGAGCGCAACAGGGCGTTGCGCTGCTTGAGAATCTTGTCGTAGTCCGAACGAGCACCGGCCCAGCGCGGTTGACGCGCGACGAGGAGGTCGTCGAGAAATCGGCGACGTTCCCCGGGGTCGCCCTTGACGAGCGCGAGATCCTCCGGCGCGAAGAGCACGGTTCGCAGCGACCCGAGGATGTCACGGGGACGCCCCGCGGCCGCGCGTCCGATGCGTGCCCGGTTAGCCCTACCCGGAATGATCTCGAGCTCGAGCACTGTTTCACGTGAATCACGGACGACGGCCGCGCGCACGAACGCCCGCTCGGCTCCGAAGCGGACGAGGGGAGCGTCCGTCGAGACACGATGCGACCCCAGGGTCGCGAGGTAACCGGCGGCTTCGACCAGGTTGGTCTTGCCCTGGCCGTTGAGGCCCACGAATGTGGTCACTCCGTCAGCGAGCTCGACTTCCGCCTCCGTGTAGGAGCGGAAGTCACGCAGCGACAGATGGCGGAGTCTCACAGCGCTTTCGGTCGGTGGCTCGGATGCCCTGGGGTCGAATCGTCAGATCAGCGAACGCCGATCAGTGCTCGTTGGGGGCAGCGCCTGGGCGCGCGGCGCCCGCGTCCTTCTTCGGCTCGGCGGCGCCGGAGACCTCGGCCTGGCCTTCCTTCGCGGCGCGCCACGGCTCGCGACCGAACTGCATGACCTCGTGCCCGCCGAACTGACCGCGCAGTGCGGCGACCGCCTGCATCTGCGGGCTGTTCTCCTGGCGCGAGGCGAAACGGCCGAACAGCGCGGCGGCGAGCACCGGCATCGGGACGGCGTTCGCGATGGCCTCCTCGAGCGTCCAGCGACCCTCACCGGAGTCGGTCGAGTACTCGGAGACGCCCTCGAGGTGCGGCGTCTCCTCGAGCGCCTTCACCATGAGGTCGAGCAGCCAGGAACGCACGACGGTGCCGCGCGTCCAGGCCTTGAAGCAGCCGTGGACGTCGGTGACGATGTCCTTCGCCTCGAGCAGCTCCCAGCCCTCGGCGTAGGCGTGCATGAGGCCGTACTCGATGCCGTTGTGGACCATCTTGGCGTAGTGACCGGCGCCGACCTCACCGGCGTGGACGAAACCCTCCTCGCGGGGGCCCTCCGGGCGCAGTGCGTCGAAGACCGGCATCATGCGCTCGACGTCGGCGTCGTCACCGCCGCACATGAGGCCGTAGCCGTTCTCCTTGCCCCAGATGCCGCCGGAGACACCGCAGTCCATGAAGTGCACGCCCGTCTTGGCGAACTGCTCGGCGTGGCCCTGGTCGTCGGACCACTTGCTGTTGCCACCGTCGATGACGAGGTCGCCCT
>NZ_DCNR01000069.1:9020-13991 GCF_002322065.1 Dermacoccus sp. UBA1591
CGGCGAGGTCCGCGACGTCGCTGATCTCGCGATTCGTGTCGTAGCCGATGACCTCGATGCCCGCAGCCTTCATGCGATCGCGCATGTTGCCGCCCATCTTGCCGAGACCGATCAAACCAAGCTGCATGGGTCTTCTCCTTCGTGACGTTGCATGTCCGACACGCACGTCTGGAACGCGCGCATCACGAAAACTCAGGGTTCACGCTACGCCCGTCCGGGCAGGGGCGCGAACGCTGTCCGAACGGCCGTCAGTTCGCGAAACGCACCGGCATGATGAGGTAGCGATAGCTGTCGTCGGCGTCACCGTCGATCTCGTCCTGACCGGACAGGACAGCCGGACGCGTCGGCTGGGTAAAGCCGAGGCGGACGTACTTCGTGCCGACGACGCCGAGCCCGTCGAGCAGGAACTGGGGGCTGAACGCGATCTCGAGCTCGGGGCCGTCGATCTTCGCTTCGAACGTCTCCGACGCCTGCGCGTCCTCGCCCGTGCCGGCCTCGATGCGCACCGAATCCTCGGCGAACCGCAGACGGACGGGCATGTTGCGCTCAGCGACGAGGGAGACGCGCTTGCACGCCTCGGCGAGCTGCGCCGTCTCGACGATCGCCGTCGTGTCGACGCTCGTCGGGAACAGGCTCGTCACCTTGGGGTAGTCGCCGTCGAGCAGACGCGTCGTCATGCGACGCTGGCCGGCCTCGAAACCGGCGAGACCAGAGCCCGTCGACGCGCCGCTCAGGGAGAGCGAGACGTTGCCGGCGGCACCGAGGGACTTGGCAAGCGAGTCTAGGGTGCGCGCGGGCACGAGCGCCGCGTACTCGGCGCCCTCGTCTCCGGCGTTCCACATGACCTCGCGCATCGCGAGGCGGTAGCGGTCCGTCGCGAGCAGCGTCAGTTTGTTGCCGGAGACCTCGACGCGCACGCCGGTGAGGATCGGCAGGGTGTCACCGCGGTCGGCCGCGACGCTGACCTGCGCGACGGCTTGCGTGAAGACGTCCCCGGCGATGACGCCCGTCGGATCGGGGTTGGCGGGCAGCGTCGGGTACTCGCCCGTCGGCATGCTCTGGAGGCTGAACTTCGCGCTGCCGCACGTGACCTGCACCTTCGAGCCCTCGCTGATCAGTTCGATCGGCTTGTGCGGAAGGCTCTTCGTGATGTCGGCGAGCAGGCGGCCGAGGACGAGGACGGTGCCCGCCTCCTCGACGTCGGCGTCGACCGTCACCTTCGCGGAGACCTCGTAGTCGAACGCGGACAGCGTCAGACCCTCGGGGCTCGCCTCGAGCAGGACACCCGCGAGCACGGGGACGGGCGGGCGCTGCGACAGACCGCGCACTGCCCAGGCCACCGCTTCGGCCAACACATCGCGTTCAACCCGGAGCTTCACGTCCACCGTCCCTCATCGTTCGTCGTCGCAGGCGAGCTGTGACCCTCGTGCGATGTCTCGTCACGTGCGGGGTGGCTTCTGCTGCGAACGAACTCCGCGTCGATGCCACAGGCACAGCTGTGCGCTCGTGAGCCTAGCTCAGGTCGTCGGCCTCGCCCAAGAGACGACGAGGGGTGCTGACGGGGGACGTCGCCGGCTCGTCGACAGTGGGGTGCGGTGTGGATACGTGGGGCGCTTTCTCGCCATGGTGAAGATGTTGGTCGTCGTCATAGGGGGTGTGGATGGTGGGGAAAACCCCTGTTCGTCCTCGTCAGCACTGGGATCTCGGGTGTGGGTGACGTGGGGATCGTTGCTGTGGATGGTGACAGCCGGTTGTGGAGAGAAAATCTTCATCCACAACCGGCTGTCGTTGCGGGGTGGGTTTTCCCCTGATCGGACGGGTTTTCCACTGCTTCATCCCCAGAAACTGTGGATAACCCCGTGGATGAGGGATGGATCACTCGCTGACGGCTGGGTGGTTGCCGTGAACCAGGAGGGAATCACATCGGTGTCGTCCACATTTCCACAGTGTTGTCCACAGGTGTGGATGAGCGCCATTCCGGGGTTCGGGGACCTTCGGATGTTCGCGGGCCGTCAGCGACCCACACCTTACCCACATGGTTGTCCCCAGATTCTGTGGACAACCATGTGGGTGGCCACCTGCGAGCTGCCGAGCGGCAGTTTGGCAGCCGTCGGGCGTTGGCTCGCGGTTCATTCACGCACTCATCGACGCGCCGCCACGTGGGCGGCCCAGAGCAACGCGCCCGATGCGACGCAGCAGAAGGCGGCGAGCGCCATCGTCACGAGGTCCGTGGCCACCAACGGTCCGATCACCCCGGCGAGAGCAGCGGCGAAGACGAGGTTGACGAAGGTGCCGGCGGAAGCCGCCGTGCCACGCGCCTGGGGAAACTCGTCGAGCTGCGCGAGCTGGAGCACCGGCAGAGCGACCGCAACCCCGAAGGCCGTCAGGGAAGGCGCGACGAGCGCCCACGGGACGTCGCTGCCCCACGGCTGCAGTGCGATGACGACGCCGACCGTGGCTGAGGCGAGGGCGAACAGCAGGCCGTACGACGCCTGACGGGCGGCGCTGAGGTGCCCGGCGGCCCGCGCGCTCAGCCAGGAGCCCGCGATCATGCACACCACCATCGGCACGAAGAACATCCAGTACTCGTTCTCGCCGAGCCCGAGCAGCCCGCCGAGGAAGAGAGGCGCGTTCGAGATGAACAAGAACTGTCCTGCGAACGCGAGCGACGCGGCCAGCGCGATGCGTAGGAACCGACCGCTGCGCAGTGCCGCCAGGAGAGCGCTCACGATGGGCCCGAGTGCGAGGGACGAGCGTTGTTCCACGGGAAGTGTCTCGGGCAGGAACCTGCTCACGCAGATGGTCATGACCACACCGAACGCGGTGAGGAACCAGAAGATCGAGCGCCAGTCGCCCACCGTCAGCAAGGCACCGCCCAGGATCGGCGCGAAGGCCGGCGCGAGTCCGAAGATCATCGACACCTGGCTCATCAGGCGTTGTGCCTCGGGGCCGGAGAAGAGGTCGCGGATCACCGCACGCGCGATGATCTGACCCGCCCCGGCCGCGAACCCCTGGAACGCGCGGAAGACGAGCAGCAGTGGCAGAGACGGCGCCAGGGCGCAGCCGACGGAGGCGAGGACATAGACACCGATCCCCACCGTCATGACGGGTTTGCGACCCACGGCGTCCGACACCGGCCCGTGGAACAGGCTCATGACGGCGAACGACAACAGGTAGACGCTGACCACCTGCTGCATCGCGGCCGGTTCCACGTGAAACTCGGCGCCCATTCGGGCGAACGCGGGCAGGGGCGCGTCGACGTTGAAGGGGCCGAACATCGACAGCCCGGCCAGCACGAGCGTGAGGACGGCGCCGGCACGACGCGTCCCTGATGTGGCGGCGTCAAGGGGAGCAGCATGCGGGGCGCGGCGCGTCGTCATCCGCGCATTGTCTCAGCGTCAGGCGCTCGCAGTGACGCTGATCATGGCGACGTACCGTGGAGTCAGTGACTGCGACGGCGGATCTGCGTCGTCAGCTCCGTGATCTGGTCGTACACGGGGCGACGCTCGCCGATGAGCTGGCGGATCTTCTTCTCCGCGTGCATGACGGTCGTGTGGTCGCGCCCACCGAAGTGCTGTCCGAGCTGTGGGAATGAGTGCTCCGTCAGCTCACGCGACAGGTACATGGCGATCTGACGCGCCATCGTCAGGTTGCGTGAGCGCGACGGGCCCTTGATGTCGTCGACCGTCACCCCGAAGTAGACGGCCGTCTCGGCGATGATGTGGCCGACGGTGATCTGCCCCGTCTCGCTCGGCACGACGTCCTTGAGGACGAACGCGGCCTTCGCCCGGTCGACCGGTTCCTTCTGCAGTGACGCATAAGCGGCGACACGGATGAGCGCGCCCTCGAGCTCACGGATGTTCGTCGAGATCTTCGAGGCGATGAGCTCGAGCACGTCATCGCCGATGTCCATGCGCTCGGCGTTGGCCTTCTTGCGCAGGATCGCGATGCGCGTCTCCAGCTCGGGCGGGTGGACGTCCGTCGTCAGCCCCGACTTGAAGCGGCTGCGCATGCGGTCGGCGAACGTCGTCAGCTTCTCCGGCGGCTGATCCGAGGTCAGCACGATCTGCTTGCCGGTGGAGTGCAGGGCGTTGAAGGTGTGGAAGAACTCCTCCTGCGTCTGCTCCTTGCCCTGCAGGAACTGGATGTCGTCGATGAGCAGGACGTCGACGTCGTCGCGGTAGCGGCGCTGGAACGTCGCGGCGCGGTCGTCACGGATCGAGTTGACGAAGTCGTTCGTGAACTCCTCGGAGCTGACGTATCGCACCCGCAGCTTCGGGTGGTAGTCGTGCACGTAGTGACCGATCGCGTGCAGCAGGTGGGTCTTGCCGAGCCCCGAGTCGCCGTGGATGAACAGGGGGTTGTAGGCCTGGCCCGGCTCCTCGGCGATGGCGATGGCGGCGGCGTGCGCGAACCGGTTGCTCTCACCGATGACGAACGTGTCGAACGTGTACTTGGGGTTGAGGCGCGGGGCCTCGGTGTCGCTCGGAGCGGCAGCGGCATCGCGCTGATAGCCCGTCGAGCGAGGCGGCAGGACGACGCCCGGGTCGGCCTTCGTCGGCCGTGGTGCGCCCTGGCCGGGCATGGTGAACCCGAGCGTTCCATCATCGGATTCGGTTGCTGCAGAGGTGTTCTCGTCGGACGCGTCACCGTCGTCGTCGAGGTCTCGCACCGCTGCCTGGAGACTCTCATCGACGCTGATGGCGACGCGCACCTGTTGGCCTAGCTGATCCGACAGTGCCTTCGCCACGGGTTCGCGCAGCGGCCCCTCGAGCATCCGCTTCGTCTGGTCGAAGGGCACGGACAGCAGCACGTTGTCACCGAGCAGCCCGACGAAGCGCGTCAGGTTGAGGTAGGCGCGATCACGCGAGCCGATGCCGTGCTTGTCCATGTCCTCCAACGCGGCGTGCCAGGTGCGCTCGTAGTCGACGGGTTCGTCGGTGGTCACGTGGCTCCTCCTGGCGCTGCGGG
>NZ_DCNR01000006.1:0-3158 GCF_002322065.1 Dermacoccus sp. UBA1591
GCGCATCCTGGGGCTCAGTCGAATTCGAGCCCCAGCAGCGCGTTCTCGAGCACCTCGGTGAGCGCCGGGTGAATCCAGTACTGCCCGCGTGCCATCTCGTCGGCGGTGAGCCCGAACGACATCGCCTGGACTGCAGGCTGGATGACGATCGAGGCCTCCGGGCCGACGAGGTGCACGCCGAGCAGCTTCTTCGTCGCCTTGTCGGCGATGACCTTGCAGATGCTCGTCGTGTCCTCGAGGGCCCAGCCGTAGGCGATGTCGCCGTACTTCTGCACCTTCGTCGTGATGGCGTGCCCGCCCTCGCGCGCCTCGTCCTCCGTCAGCCCGACGGTGGCGACCTGCGGGTGCGTGAAGACCGCCGCCGGCACGACGTCGTGCGGGAACGCGCGCAGGTCGTCGGGGTGGACGAGGTTGTGCGCGACGCAGCGCTCCTCGGCGTTGGCGACGTGCTTGAGCTGGTAGCGCGAGGAGCAGTCGCCGAGTGACCAGACGCCGTCAGCGCCCGTGCGTCCGTACTCGTCGACGACGATGCGCCCGTCGTCGCGCACCTCGACGCGGGTGTTCTCGAGGCCGAGGTCGTCGGTGTTGGGGATGCGGCCCGTGGCGACGAGGAGCATCTCGCCCTCGACGACGCGCCCACCTCTCAGCGTCACGCGGATCGTCCCGTCGCGCTGTTCGATCGACTCCATGACCGCATCACGTTCGAGAGCCCACTGGTCGGTGGCGGCGTGGGTGAGGACGCGGCTGACGTCGTCGTCGGCGTGGCGCAGCACGCGCTTTCCGCGTGCGAGCATCGTCACCTCGACGCCGAGGGACGAGAACACGTGGGCGAACTCGAGGGCGATGTACCCGGCGCCGGCGATGACGAGCGAACGCGGCAACTTCTCGATGCGCATGATCGTGTCGCTCGTCTCGTAGGGCACGCCGCTGTCGGTGACGACGGGCGGGATGTTGGGACGCGCGCCGGTCGCGATGACGATCTGGTCGCCGCTGATCTCCTCGTCGTAGCCCTCGACGCGCAGCGTGCGGTCGCCGGTGAAGCGCGCGTGGCCGCTGAACACGGTCGTGTTGCCGTCGTCGCTGCCGCGCTCGCGGTACGCGCGTCCGCCCGCGGAGATCGCGTCGATGCGCTCGAAGACGCGGTCGCGGATGTCGTCCCAGCGCACCTGATCGACGTGCGCGTCGACGCCGAGGCGCGACGCCTCCCGCGCGCTGCGCGCCACCTCGGCGGCCTGGACGAACATCTTCGTCGGGATGCAGCCGACGTTGAGGCAGGTGCCGCCGAAGACACCCTTCTCGATGACGGCGACGCGCTTGTCGGCGAAGTCGGGCGTCACGAGCGAGTTGCCCGAGCCGGTGCCGATGATGACGAGGTCGAAATGAGCCATGCCCCAACCCTAGGCGCAGGCGGGGACAACCCCGGAACGCCGGGCATTTCTTCTCACGGACCTCTCTGCGCGAGCGAGCCTCCCGAGCCTCGAGGCGTCGAACGATGGGCGTCAGTGCGGGTGGCGCAGGCGCTCCATGAGGACGGCCGCCTGCGTGCGCGATTCGAGGCCGAGTTTCGCGAGCAGGCTGGTGACGTAGTTCTTCACCGTCTTCTCCGCGAGGTGCAGGCGCCCCGCGATCTGACGGTTCGTGTACCCCTGCGTGATGAGGTCGAGCACGCGCTTCTCCTGCTCGGTGAGCGCGGCGAGTTCGGGGCTCTCGAGGGCACCGTCACCGCGCAGGCGCGCGCGGATGACGTCGGCGTCGGCGGTGTCGAGCAGCGACTCCCCCGCCGCGACGCGTTCGATCGTCTCGATGAGGTCGGCGCCGCGCACCTGCTTGAGGACGTACCCACTCGCGCCCGCGAGGATCGCGGCGAGCAGGGCCTCGTCATCGTCGTAGGAGGTGAGGATGAGGCAGCGGATGTTCTCGTCGACGCTGCGCACGGCGCGGCACACCTCCATGCCCGTGCCGTCTGGCAGCCGGCCGTCGAGGATGGCGACGTCGGGGCGCGCCGCCGGGATGCGCCGCGTCGCCTCCTCTGCGCTGCCGCTCTCGCCGACGACCTCGCAGCGCCCCGATGACGCCAGCAACTCGGCCAGGCCGCGACGGACGATCTCGTGGTCGTCGAGCAGATACACGCGCACAGTCATGACCCCATTGTGGCCGCTGCGTTGAGTTCGCGCCGCGCGCTCCCCCAGGATGGGCGCATGACGGACTTGACCCTGGTCTCGTTCCAGCCCGTCAGCCGCGTCGGCGTCACACGCCACCCACGCGATCTCGTCACGATCGCGGAAGATGAAGCCCTCGACCGGCCCGGGCAGCGGCCACCGCACCGGATACCCCGACACCGGCTGCTGCTCGCACAGCAGCCGCACGAGCGCGTCCCGATCACCGTCGTCACGCAGCCGAATGTCGACGCCCATGCACAAAACACGGCGCTGACGCCGCGTCAGCTCAGGAGGTTCCTGCCACATCACCGGCGCGCAGGTGAGGACGAAGGTCCCCGGGCGCTGCGGTGAGGCGCGGGTGAGGATGAAGCATGCCCTCACCGAGCGAACCGACACCGGAGCAGATGCTCGATGCCATGGGACGGACCGGTCGGGCGCACGTCAGCGTCTCGCGGGGTGCTCTTCCGTTCGTCATGCCCTGTGGCGTGCGTGTTACGGGTGGCGACGTCGTCGTCGAGACGGCCCACCCGAGCGTCACACGCGGCGCGCAGCGACGCGACATCGCGGCCGTGCAGGTCGAGGCGCTCATCGACGGAACGTGCTGGTCGATCAGCGTCACCGGCCCGCTCGCCATTCGCTCGACGTCGGATGCACCGCAGCGCGGCGATGTCGTCCTGCCGACGCGGGAGGCTCTGTTCAGCGCCGAGTGCCTATCATCGGCGCATGGTCACCGCGTCGATCCGCTCCTTCGATCCGGTCTTGCCGAACGAGCCTGACGAGGCTCTGCTGGCCGCCGTCATCGAACTGAGCAAGGATCTCGAGCTCAAACCACTGCTGCGCCGATTCGTCGAGACCGCAGCGGAACTCACCGGCGCCCAGTACGGGGCGCTCGGCGTGCTCAACGCCGAGGGGCGCTTCGACGACGTCGTCATCCACGGCATCGACGCCGAGACGGCCGCACTCATCGGCGACGGCCCCCACGGCGAGGGCGTCCTCGGC
>NZ_DCNR01000006.1:3325-3563 GCF_002322065.1 Dermacoccus sp. UBA1591
GAGGGCGTCCTCGGCGCGATCATCGCCCACCCGCACACGCTGCGCGTGCCCGACATCGCCGCGCACGAGGCGAGCGTCGGCTTTCCCGAGCACCACCCGCCGATGTCGTCGTTCCTCGGCTGCCCCGTCGTCATCCGCGGGCAGGTCTACGGCAACATCTACCTGACGAACAAGCGCGACGCCGAGGAGTTCTCCGCCCGCGACGAACGGGTGCTCGAGGCGCTCGCGTCGGCCGCGG
>NZ_DCNR01000016.1:0-4836 GCF_002322065.1 Dermacoccus sp. UBA1591
GAAGCCGGTGCGCCGTGTCGACGTCCTGCTGCCGTACGAGCGCGGCGGCGTGCTGAGCCGCCTCCACGCGGACGCGGAGGTCCTCTCGATCGAGCACCGCGGCGAGGGCACCTACGTCCACGCCAAGGTGATGCCGGAGCTCGAGGGTGAACTCCAGGCGTACCTGACGAACGCCTGAAGCCACGCCGTCGCGAGTTCGGCGACGGACGACGAGCCACCACTGTCACGCTCCCGTGAGGGTGGTGGCTCGTCGGCGCCCACGCGGGTGAGGTGGCTCACCTGTCAGACGGCGCGGTGGTGTGTCCCACACTTCACCTAAAATGCGGGGGTGTCATCGACTTCCCGCCCTACCGCCACCGCGGAGCACCGCCGTCTCGCCCAGGCGCCGAAGGACAGCGACCCCTGGCGGCTGTGGGGGCCGTACATGGCGTCGCGGCAGTGGGGGACGGTGCGCGAGGACTACTCGGCTGACGGCAACGCGTGGGCGTATCTGCCGTTCGACCAGGCGCACCAGCGCGCCTACCGCTGGGGCGAGGACGGCCTCGCAGGCTTGTGCGACCGGTTCGGTTTCTTCAACGTCTCCCTCGCCATGTGGAACGGCAAGGACGACCGCCTCAAGGAACGCCTGTTCGGGTTGACGAACAATGAGGGCAACCACGGCGAGGACGTCAAGGAGGTCTGGTGGCCGACGGACGCGACGCCGACGCACTCGTGGGCGAGCTGGCTCTACCGCTACCCACAGGCCAAATTCCCCTACAACCATCTGCGGGCCGAGGCGGCGCAGCGTTCGCGAACCGACGACGAGTACGAGCTGATCGACACGGGTGTCTTCGCCGAGAACCGCTTCTTCGACGTCGAGGTCAAGCACGCGAAGGCGAACCCGACCGACCTGTGCCTCGAGTACACCGTCACCAACCACGGACCCGATGCTGCACCGCTCGACCTCGTCCCGCAGGCCTGGTACCGCAACACCTGGTCGTGGGGGCGCGACGACCGGGAGCCGTCGATCTCACTCGTCGACGCGAACACCGTGCGCGCCGAGCACGGCTGGCTCGGCGACTACGAGCTGCATGCCGACGGCAGCCCGCGCATCATCTTCTGCGACAACGAGACGAACGAAGGTGCCGTCTTCGGCCACGAGTTCAACCGTCGCGAGCTGACCAAGGACGGCTTCGACGCCCGCATCGTGCACGGTGACAGCGAGGCGATCCGCCTCGACTACGGCACGAAGGTCGGGTTCTGGTACCACTTCGACGACATCGGCCCGGGCGAGAGCGTCACCGTCAGGCTGCGGATGCGCGGGGTGGGCCGTTCCACCGCGCACCAACCGAAGGGCACCGCCCACCAGGAGCCGCCGCCCGGCGATCCCGCATTCGGTGAGGGTTTCGACATCGTCATGCGCACGCGCCGCGACGAGGCCGACGAGTTCTACGACGCCGTCATCCCCACCTCCGCCTCGCCCGACGACCGGCACATCGCGCGTCGTGCCTTCGCGGGTCTGCTGTGGGGCAAGCAGCTCTACCGCTACTACGTCGACGAGTGGCTCGCCGGCGACCCGGCCGGCGAGGCGCCGCCGCTGTCGCGCGTCACCGGCCTCGACGGGCGCCCGGGGCGCAACGTCGGATGGCGGCACCTGGCGCTCGCGGATGTCATCTCGATGCCGGACGAGTGGGAGTACCCGTGGTTCGCCGCGTGGGATCTGGCGTTCCACACGGTGCCGCTCGCGCACATCGACCCCGAGTTCGCCAAGCACCAACTCGTCCTCATGTGCCGCGAGTGGGCGCAGCACCCGAACGGCCAACTGCCCGCGTACGAGTGGGCGTTCGAGGACGTCAACCCGCCCGTCCACGCCTGGGCGTGCTGGCAGGTGTACGCCATCGACGGCGGCCAGGATCAGTCCTTCCTCATCCAGGTGTTCAACAAGCTGCTGCTCAACTTCTCGTGGTGGGTCAACCGCAAGGACGCCGACGGGACGTACCTGTTCGAGGGCGGCTTCCTCGGCATGGACAACATCACACTCTTCGACCGCTCCACCGACGTGCCGCCCGGCTACAAGCTCGAACAGTCGGACGCGACGAGCTGGATGGCGTTCTTCTCCCAGTCGATGCTGCGGATGGCGCTCGAGCTCGCGCGGCGCGAGCGCGGCTACGACAACGCCGCGACGACGTTCCTGCAGTACTTCATCAACCTCGCCCGGGCGATGGACCGCACGAGCCCCGACGTCGTCTCCAGCCTGTGGAACGAGGAGGACGGCTTCTTCTACGACGCCCTGTCCGACCCGGCTGGTCACATCACGCAGCTTCGCGTGCGTTCGATGGTGGGGTTGTTGCCGCTCATGGCCGTGCTCATCGCGCCGAGCTGGGTGCAGCACGAACTGCCCGACTTCGTCCGTGAGGTCGAGTGGATGATGGAGCGCGAGCCCGCGATGATGAAGGCGATCGCGCAGGCCGAGCACGACTCGGGCGGTGAGAAGCTGACGCTGTCGCTCATCTCCAAGCGCCGACGGGATCTGCTGCTCAAGCGATTGTTCGACGAGGAGGAGTTCCTCTCCGAATACGGCATCCGTTCGCTGTCGGCCGCCTACCGCGAGGAGTACACCGCCCAGATCGGCGGGCGGGAGATGTCGATCCACTACACGCCGGGCGAGTCCGACATCGACCTGTTCGGCGGTAACTCGAACTGGCGTGGGCCTGTGTGGTTTCCCGTCAACTTCCTCGTCGTCGACGCGCTGCGCCTCTACGCGGCCTCGACGCCTGGCGACACCGAGTACGAGTACCCGACGAACTCGGGCCGGTTCATGAAGCTGTCCGACATCGTCCTCGACCTCGAGGATCGCCTGACGAACCTGTTCCGTCTCGGGCCGAACGGACGCCCGGGCGATCAGCGCGAGTACCCCGAGGGCCCGCTGTGGGACGAGCACGTGACGTTCAGCGAGTACTTCCACGGTGACACCGGCGTCGGCCTCGGCGCCGCGCACCAGACGGGCTGGACCGCGCTCGTCGCGCACTACATCTGCTCCGACCACGCGCCGGCGCTGCCCGGTTTGCTGCCGGGGGAGTGACGTCGTCGTCCCCAGTCGTGACGGCTGGGGGCGCCGTCAGGGTGGCGGCGCAGGCTGATCCACAGCCCCGGCGCGCTCGAGTCGGTGCCGCGGTACGCGCTGGCCTAGGGTTGGGGCATGCCCGAACTGCCCTCCCTCGATGAGCTCATGTCTGCCGCCGTCAGTGGGGTGGGTGGGGTGCCGCGCCCCGGCCAGGCGAAGATGGCGCAGGCCGTCGAGCACGCCATCGAGACGGGCGAGCACCTGCTCGTCCAGGCGGGCACCGGCACCGGAAAGTCGCTCGCCTACCTCGTTCCCGCGATCCGGCACGCGTTCGACGTCAACAAGCCGGCCGTCGTCGCGACAGCGACGCTTGCGCTGCAGGCGCAGATCGTCGACCGCGACATGCCACGCCTCGCCGATGCCCTCGAGCCGCTGCTCGGGCGGCGTCCGACGTACGCGCTCGTCAAGGGCAGGCGCAACTACCTGTGCCAGCACAAGCTGACGGGCGGCTACCCCGACGACGACGCCGACACGCTGCTCGGTGTCGGCCAGGTCGACGCCGACGCGGGTCGCACGGGCCGCGAGGTCGTCCGGCTGCGCGAGTGGGCGAACGAGACCGACTCGGGGGATCGTGACGAGCTCGTGCCCGGCGTCTCGGAGAAGGCATGGCGGCAGGTGTCGGTCTCCAGCCACGAATGCCTCGGCAGCAAGTGCCCCGTCGTCGAGGAGTGCTTCGTCGAGCTGGCGCGTGCCGACGCGAAGGAGGTCGACGTCGTCGTCACGAACCATTCGTTCATGGCGATCGATGCTTTCGAGGGCCGCCAGATGCTACCCGAGCACGACGTCGTCGTCGTCGACGAGGCGCACGAACTCGTCGATCGGGTGACGGCGACGATCACCGACGAGCTGACGACGGGCACGATCAGCGCCGCCGCGAAACGGTGCGGGCGCCTCGCCGACACCGACGACCTCAAGCGCTCGGCCGACCTGCTCAAGGACGCCCTCGAGCAACACCAGGAAGGGCGGCTGCTCGGGCTGTCCGACCCGCTCGAGATGGCGATCCGCGCCATCCTCGACGCGGCACGCTCGATCGCGAGCGAGCTCAAGCCCAAGAACCCGCAGGACAACGACGGCGTGCGTCAGATGGCGCGCGCGGCGATCGAGGACATCTTCTCCACCTGCGAGCGCATCCTCGAAGAACGCGAACTCGACGTGCTGTGGATCTCGCACAATGCGCGCGCGAACATCACGGCGCTTAGGGTCGCGCCGATGAGCGTCGCGATGCTCATGCGCGACAAGATCTTCGGCGAGCGGACCGTCGTCATGACGTCGGCGACCCTCGAACTGGGCGGCAGTTTCGACGCTGTCGCCGGCACGCTCGGCCTGCGCGGCGCGGGTGGCCCGGCGTGGAACGGCCTGGACGTCGGCTCACCGTTCGACTACCCCAAGCAGGGCATCGCCTACGTCGCGCAGCACCTGCCCGCGCCGGGGCGCGACGGCATGTCCGAGCAGGCGTTCGACGAGATCGAGACGTTGATCCGCGCCGCGGGCGGGCGCACGCTCGGGCTGTTCTCCTCGATGCGCGCCGCGCAGAGCGCCGCCGAGGCGATGCGTGAACGCCTCGGCGACGACTTCCCCGTCCTGTGCCAGGGCGAGGACCAGATGGGCACGCTGGTGCGCCGTTTCGCCTCCGACGCGAACACCTGCCTGTTCGGCACGATGACGCTGTGGCAGGGCGTCGACGTGCCCGGTTCGAGCCTGCAGCTCGTCATCATCGACCGCATCCCGTTCCC
>NZ_DCNR01000016.1:5046-5397 GCF_002322065.1 Dermacoccus sp. UBA1591
GGCCATCGCCAAGATGGGTGGCAACGGGTTCATGGCAGTCTCCGGCACGCACGCGGCGTTGCGGCTCGCGCAGGGTGCCGGTCGCCTCATCCGTCATGCCGACGATCGCGGCGTCGTCGCCTTTCTCGACTCGCGCATGATGACGGCGCGCTACGCCGGGTTCCTGCAGCGGTCGCTCCCACCGTTCTGGCCGACGACGGATCGCGCGCTCATCCTCAAGGCCCTCGCGCGCCTCGACGAGAACGCGCCCCCGATCCGCGCCGTCGCGGAGGCCGGCACCCGCTCGACGAAGGCGCCGACGAAGAAACCCGCGACGTCACAGCAGGCCGGGCAGGCCGGTGCCGACGCCGC
>NZ_DCNR01000077.1:0-4209 GCF_002322065.1 Dermacoccus sp. UBA1591
CGGCTACGTCCAGAAGACCATCGACCTGTCCAGCTACGCCGGACGCAGCGTCACCCTCAAGATCACCGCCACCGAAGACTCCTCCGCCCAGTCCAGCTTCGTCTTCGACGACATCACCGTCCAGTAACCCCAGCGTCACCCCAGCACCAACACAGCACCAGACAGCACCAGACAGCACCAGACAGCACCACAAGAGTCACGCACGAGGCCGCATGCCGGGACCCCCTTCCCGGCATACGGCCTCGTCGTCCGTCACCGCCCCCCAGGCACAGCCCACCGGATCACCCGACCGACCCCGGTCCAGGAACCGACCGGGTGGACCGACCGGCTCGCCCGACCCGCGCGGGCGCGCCCTCGGTGTGGCATCGGTCGCAGGGGGACGGTTGGCGTGGGCCGGTGCGTCGGAACCGCGTTATCCTCGCGAAGACACTCCACCACCTAACCCAAGGACGGATGAGCGTGGATCTTTTCGAGTACCAGGCACGCGACATGTTCGAGAAGCACGGCGTGCCGGTCCTGGCGGGCAAGACCGCCGAGACCCCCGAGCAGGCTCGGGCCGCCGCAGACGAGATCGGGACCAGGAGCGGCGGGGTCACCGTCGTCAAGGCCCAGGTCAAGACCGGAGGTCGCGGCAAGGCGGGTGGCGTCAAGGTCGCCAAGTCCGCCGACGAGGCCGAGCAGTACGCCCAGCAGATCCTCGGCATGGACATCAAGGGCCACACCGTCCACACCGTGATGATCGCGCAGGGCGCCAAGATCGCCGAGGAGTACTACTTCTCGCTGCTCCTGGACCGCGCCAACCGCAACTACCTGGCGATGTGCAGCAAGGAGGGCGGGATGGAGATCGAGCAGCTCGCCGTCGAGCGCCCCGAGGCCCTCGCCCGCATCGCCGTCGACCCGCAGGTCGGCATCGACGAGGCCAAGGCCACCGAGATCGTCCAGGCCGCCGGCTTCGACGCGGAGACCGGCGCCAAGATCGTGCCGGTGCTGCAGAAGCTGTGGGACGTCTACCGCGAGGAGGACGCCACCCTGGTCGAGGTCAATCCCCTCGTCAAGACCGAGGACGGCGACATCATCGCCCTGGACGGCAAGGTCACCCTCGACGACAACGCGTCCTTCCGCCAGGCCGACCACGCAGCCCTGGTCGACGAGAAGGCCGCGGACCCGCTGGAGGCCAAGGCCAAGGCGATGCACCTCAACTACGTCAAGCTCGACGGCAACGTCGGCATCATCGGCAACGGCGCAGGCCTCGTGATGAGCACCCTGGACGTCGTCGCCTACGCCGGCGAGGACCACACGGGCGGGGCCAGCAAGCCCGCCAACTTCCTCGACATCGGTGGCGGCGCCTCGGCCGAGGTCATGGCCAACGGCCTGGACGTCATCCTCGGCGACGAGCAGGTCAAGGCCGTGTTCGTCAACGTCTTCGGCGGGATCACGGCGTGCGACGCCGTGGCCAACGGCATCGTCGGCGCCCTCAAGTCGCTGGGCGACCAGGCCACCAAGCCGCTCGTCGTCCGTCTGGACGGCAACAACGTCGTCGAGGGTCGCCGCATCCTCGAGGACTACAACCACCCGCTGGTCACCGTCGAGGAGACCATGGACGGCGCTGCCCGCAAGGCCGCCGAGCTGGCCGCCAAGTAAGCGTTCGAGCGAGAGAGACAGGACTACACAACCAATGGCTATCTTCCTCAACGCCGACTCCAAGGTCATCGTCCAGGGCATGACCGGCTCCGAGGGCATGAAGCACACCACGCGCATGCTCGCCTCCGGCACCGACATCGTCGGTGGCGTCAACCCCAAGAAGGCCGGCCAGACGGTCGACTTCCCCGAGGGCAAGCAGGTCCCCGTCTTCGGCTCCGTCAAGGAGGCCATGGACGCGACCGGCGCCAACGTCTCGGTCGTGTTCGTGCCGCCGGCCTTCACCAGGTCCGCGGTCGTCGAGGCCGTCGACGCGGGGATGCCGCTGCTCGTCGTCATCACCGAGGGCATCCCGGTGAGGGACTCGGCCGAGTTCTACAACTACGCCGCGGCCAAGGGCACGACCCGCATCATCGGCCCCAACTGCCCCGGCATCATCAGCCCCGGGCAGTCCAACGCCGGCATCATCCCCGCCGACATCGCGGGCGCCGGCCAGATCGGTCTGGTCTCCAAGTCGGGGACCTTGACCTACCAGATGATGTACGAGCTGCGTGACTTCGGCTTCACCACCGCCGTCGGCATCGGTGGCGACCCGGTCATCGGCACCACGCACATCGACTGCCTCGAGGCCTTCGAGAAGGACCCGGAGACCAAGGCGATCGTCATGATCGGCGAGATCGGTGGCGACGCCGAGGAGCGCGCGGCGAAGTTCATCCAGGACAACGTCACCAAGCCGGTCGTCGGCTACGTCGCGGGCTTCACCGCCCCCGAGGGCAAGACCATGGGCCACGCCGGCGCCATCGTCTCGGGTGGCGCGGGCACTGCCGCCGCCAAGAAGGAGGCCCTCGAGGCCGCCGGCGTCAAGGTCGGCAAGACGCCGTCCGAGACGGCCGCTCTCATGACGGAGATCATGAACAACCTCAGCAAGTGAGGCGGATTCACCGAACGTCGCTTCGGTGATCTCGACGAACGCCCCCGCATCGGCTCGCGCTGGTGCGGGGGCGTTCGTCGTGTCGCCGAGTTGCCGGCGACATGGCCGCGAGATATCGGCGCGCGAATGGAACCAATGATGATGCAGCGGCGTCCCAGTGACGGTTAAGTTATGAATGATCACGCGGGCGGGAGCCCGTCGACCCGGGAGGGATCGTCATGGATTTGAAGCGGGGGTGCGGTCTCGTCGGAGCTGTGGGCGTGACGTTGTCGGTGGGTGCGTGCACGAGCGTCGACGGTTCGTCGTCGGCGTCGAGCGCGTCTGCGCCGCCGAGTGCCGCCGTGTCTTCGAACGCGGCCGCGCAGACTCCGAGCGCGGCGACGTCTGCTGCCGCGCCCGTGTCGTCGTCGGCGCCCGCCACGTCCGCTGGTGCCGCGTCGAGCGAGGCGGCCGCGTCGTCCGCGCCGGCGTCCGATCTGCTCGGCTCCGGCCAGCGGGGGCTCGTCACCACGAAGGTCGGTGCAGAGGCGAAGACCTCGAAGTTGTCGGTGAAGGTGACCAAGCTCGTCGACCCGGTGCCGGTCGGCGATTCGGCGGTCTTCAAGCCGGGGGTCGGCAAGAAGTGGGCGGCCGTGTCGATGACGGTGACGAACGTCGGCGGCACGCCGATCAACTTCAGCCCGTTGATGTGCATCAACGCCAAGACGACGACGAACGGGTCGGCGTCGGCGTCACTGTTCGCCGATCACGGTTCGCCGATGGATTCGTCCACCCTGCACAAGGGTGACACCGCGAGCGGGGACGTGACGTTCGAGCTGCCGAAGGACCAGAAGCTCAAGTCCGTCGACGTGCGATGCTCTCTCGACTTCGCCGGGGATCAGCGCACCATCCGCGTCGACCTCGCCCACTGACCACTTCACTCTCAGCCCGGGCCCGCCGCGGCTCGGACGCACCGAAAGGAACACCCAGATGAAGACCACCGCACGCAGGATGGGCCTGGCCCTGCTGGCCGGCACGATGACGCTGGGCATGAGCGCCTGCACCCAGGTCGAGGGCGGCGCGTCCCAGGCCACGTCGGCCGCGAACAGCGCGGCGCCGTCCGTGGCCTCGGCCGCGTCGTCGGCTGCGGGCGAGGCCACCTCGGCGGCCCCGAGTGCCACGTCACCGGCCTCCACGCCGGATCAGAGCTCGAGCGCGGCTGCACCCACGACGAGCGAGTCCCCGTCCTCCGACACCGGTACGGGCGACTCGGGAGACACGTCGGGCCCCAAGACCGGCAAGGTCGGTGAAGAGGTCAAGACGAAGGAGATGTCGGCCAAGGTCAACAAGATCGCCGACCCGATCACCCCCGAGAACGACTTCGACAAGCCGGGCAACGGCAAGCACTTCGTCGCCGTCAACATCACGATGACGAACCTCGGCGACAAGGATCTCAACGCCGGCGCGACGTGCCTCAAGGTGAGGCTCGACGACAACACGTCCGCTCGCGAGGACTTCGCCTCGTACGGGCAGCGTCTCGACTACGGCACCCTCTACAAGGGCGACACGACGACGGGTGACGTCGTCTACAAGGTGCCGAACGGCAAGAAGATCAAGACGATCGACGTCAAGTGCGGTTACGGCGACGAGCAGGCCATCCG
>NZ_DCNR01000077.1:4456-27085 GCF_002322065.1 Dermacoccus sp. UBA1591
GTGGCGGGATCAGTCGTTCCTGCGGCGAGCCTCGAGCATCGGCCCAGCGCGGCCTGAGAGGATGGCCGGGCCATGAGTGATCGTCGCCCCCGCAGTTCTTCGTCCGCCTCGTCTCCGGCGAACAAACGCCCTCGACCGCAGCGCCCGCAGCGTGCGGGCGGCAGTTCACCCGCGCGCGCGGGTGCCCGTGACGGCGTGGGTGGCGGCTCCCGCCCGCCGCGACAGAGCGCAGCGTCTCGTGACTCGGCGTCACGAGGTTCGACAGGACCGTCTCAACGAGATGCGGCGCGCACCGGGGCGAATGGTCGCTCGACGAACGAATCGCGACCGGCCGGGCGCCCGCACGTCCCGCTCGCCTTCGGGTACGGCATCGTCGCGGCGCTCGCGTCACTCATCGTCCTCATGGTCCCGGTCTTCGCCGCATGGACGCTCGATGCACAGTCGACGTCGTCGTGGAACGACACACTCGGCGTCGCCATCGACCTGTGGGCGCTCGCACATCGCGGGCACGTCGTCGTCGACGGCATCACGGTCGTCTTCAGCCCGCTGCTGCTGACGCTCGGTTGCGTGCTCGCCGCTTGCTTCGGCGCGCGCGCTGCGTTCCCCGACGAACGGCTGCGCGCCGCGGACCTGCGCGCCATCATGCTCGCGTACGTCGGGGGATACGTGGTCGCGGCACAGGTGCTCGGCATCGTCGCGGGGCTCGGCCACAGCCACATCCACTGGTGGTCGCTCATCGTGGGCCCGGCGCTCGTGGCCGCGCTCGGCGTGGCGTGGACGGCCTGGCACGAACGCAAGCACTCGCCCGAACTCGCGGCGTTCGACGAGGTCGTCGTCGAGGCCACCCCGCTGCTGTTGCGCCGTTCGCTGTCTGCGGGCCTGCGCGGCGCCGGCCTGTTCGCCGCGCTGTCGCTGCTGCTGCTCGTCGTGCTCATCGCCTGGCATGCGCCGCGTGTGTGGGCGGTTCACCAAGCGCTCGCGCCCGGCGTCGTTGGCGGCTGCCTGCTCGTGCTGGGGCAGGTGATGGCCCTGCCCAACCTTCTCGCCCACATGGCGGGGTGGACGACGGGCGCGCCGTTCGAGGCGGGTGCCGTCAGCATCGGCCACTCCGGGATGACGCCCGGCACCCTGCCGATGGTCCCCGTCCTCGGGGCGCTGCCCGACCACGTCGGGCCGTGGGCCTGGGCGGCGCTCGCCGTGCCCATCGGCGTCGGCGTCTTCATCGGCTGGGCCTCGGGCCGGGCACTCACCCGGTTCGCGAGTCTACGTGCGAAGCTGACGGTCGCGGCGAGCGCCGCCGCCGTCACGACGGTGACGATGTGGCTGCTGTGGTGGTTCTCGACGGCTTCGGTGTCGCGGGGGCTGCTCGAGTACGCCGGCCCGTCGTGGCAGGCGTGGCTCGTCGCGCCGCTACTGCTCGTGCTGCCCGCGCTCGCGACGGCGGCGGCGCGTCATTGGCGTTCGAGCCACCAGAAGTGACGCGATGCACGTGGCCCGCGCGGCGGGATCAAATCGTCGTTCTCGATCGTTGGGAGTGCTGTGAGTGAGATGCCCCAGCTGCCGCCCGGTCTGCGCAACAACGTCCTGTCGCTGCGGTATCTGCTGCTCGGGTTCCTGCTGTCGTGGCTGCCGCTGCCCGCGTCGGGCCTGGCCGCCATCCCGTTGGCGTTGTCGCTCTTCTACGGCATCCGCTACCTGCGCGACGTGCGCCGCGCCGGCGTCGCGGGTGCGTTCGGGCCGAACCTCGTCGGCCTCGTGCTCACGGCTCTCCTGCTCGCCATGACGGCCGCGCCGCTCGTGCACTACGAACGCACGAAGAGCTATCAAGAGTGCCTGTGGGGCGCCAACACCAACCAGGCGCGCGAATCCTGCGAGAGCTCCTACAGCCAGAACCCCAACGAGGTCGAGAGGTTCTTCTTCAACTGAGCCCCGCGTGGCGTCCTCGGCATCATCGCCTGGTCACGTGAGGGCCAGAGCCACCGTGGGGGCAGCATCGACGCGCTGCATGATGTGCGGTGGTAACCCGCTCCCGGGGCGCACGTGGTGGTCGTCGTCGAGCACCTCGATGTCGTCGCAGAGGACGCTGCCGAGGAGTTCTTGGCCCGCGCGACTCGCGCCGCTGAGCTCGATCGGGACGATGCTCGGCAGCGGCGGCTTCGTCGAGGTCGTGACGCGCACGACGAGAGCACTGCGCAGATGGGTGTCACGGGCGTTGTTCGAGGCGACGGGCCAGGGTTTCTCCCCGTGGCCGAGGTCGCACCTGTAGATCGGGCCCCGGTGCATCGTCACCGCTGTGAGCCTGCCGCGTGTTCGTCGTTCGAGCGACGCCGTTCGCGCTGATCGCGGCGCGCCCGATTGCTCCGAACATGCTCGAGGTCGTCTCCTGTCTCGTGCGATGCGTACTCGGCATAGGCCGAGTCGAGCCGATATGAAGCATGAAATGCTGCGCCCATCACAGCAGGTCGCAGCCGTGCCTCACGAGCGGGCGCGTGCAGCTTTCCACCCCTCAGGATTACCGGGTTCGCAGTCGCTGCTTCGTCAAGCACGGTCGGTAGGGTTATGCACGTGAGTGCCACGCCGCAGCTGCGCCCCGACACCCGACCGCTCGAGGTCGTCGTCCTCGTCTCCGGCAGCGGTTCGCTGCTGCAGGCGCTCATCGACGCAGAGGCCGACGCGGCCGCTCGCGGTCAGCGCTCGCCGTTCACGATCGTCGCCGTCGGTGCCGACCGCGAGTGCGCCGGTCTCGAGCGCGCGATGCTCGCAGGCATCCCGACGTTCGTCGTCGACACCGCCCATTTCGCCGACCGCGACGCCTGGGACGAGGCGCTCGCCGACGCCATCGAGCGCAGCTTCGACGACGACTCGGACGACCCCGATGCGCCGCCGCACCTCGTCGTCTCGGCCGGCTTCATGAAGATCTTGGGTGCGACGACGCTCGCGCGCCACACCGTCATCAACACGCATCCGGCGCTGCTGCCGAGCTTCCCCGGCGCGCACGGTGTGCGGGATGCCCTTGCCCACGGCGTCAAGATCACGGGTACGACGTGTCACGTCGTCGACGCCGGCGTCGACACGGGCCCGATCATCGCGCAGCGCGCCGTCGAGGTGCGCGCCGATGACGACGAAGACTCGCTCCACGAACGCATCAAGGTCGAGGAGCGCGACATGCTTGTGGACGTCGTCCGCAGGTTCGCACGTGGTTGGTCCATCAACGGCAGGACGGTTTTGATCAATGAGTGACGGTTTGCGCCCCATCAAGCGGGCCCTCGTCTCGGTGTACGACAAGACGGGTCTGGAGGAGTTGGCACGCGCCCTGGCCGACGCCGGCGTCGAGATCGTCTCGACCGGTGGTTCGAGCAAGCTCATCGCCGGTCTCGGCATCCCGGTGACGCCCGTCGAGGAGCTGACCGGTTTTCCCGAGTGCCTCGAGGGTCGCGTCAAGACGCTGCACCCCAAGGTGCACGCGGGCATCCTCGCCGACTCGCGCAAGGACGACCACCTGGCGCAGCTGCGTGAGCTCGGCGTCGCACCGTTCGACCTCGTCGTCGTCAACCTGTACCCGTTCGCCGAGACCGTCGCGTCCGGCGCGAGCATCGACGAGTGCGTCGAACAGATCGACATCGGCGGCCCGACGATGGTGCGCGCGGCCGCGAAGAACCACCCCACCGTCGCGATCGTCACCGACCCGTCGCGCTATGACGACGTCATCACCGCCGTCAACGGTGGCGGCTTCACGCTGCAGCAGCGCACCGAGCTCGCACGTGAGGCGTTCGTCCACACCGCGTCGTACGACGTCGCCGTCGCGACGTGGATGGGGGAGAACCTCGCAGGTTCGGACGACGAGGCGACGGGCGATCAGTTCCCCGAATGGATGGGCGCGACGTTCACGAAGGCCGCGAGCCTGCGCTACGGCGAGAACCCGCACCAGGGCGCGGCGTTGTACACCGCTGAAGGTCAGGCCGGCATCGCCCAGGGGGAGCAGCTGCACGGCAAGGCGATGTCGTACAACAACTACGTCGACGCCGACGCCGCCTACCGTGCGGCGTACGACCACGGCGACGCGCCGACCGTCGCCATCATCAAGCACGCCAACCCGTGCGGCATCGCCGTCGGGGCTGACGGCGACGACATCGCACGCGTGCACCGCAAGGCGCACGAGTGCGATTCGACGAGCGCGTTCGGCGGCATCATCGCGACGAACCGCCCGGTGACGAAGGCGATGGCCGAGACGGTGAAGGACATCTTCACCGAGGTCGTCGTCGCGCCGGCGTTCGACGACGACGCCCTGGAGGTACTCACCGCGAAGAAGAACCTGCGCCTCGTCACCGTGCCCGCGCCCACTGCGGGTGGTTTCGACATGCGTCCGATCAGCGGCGGTCTGCTCGTGCAGGAGCGCGACATGATCGACGCAGAGGGCGAGGACAAGGACGGTCGCACCACGGGTGACGACCCCGAGCGCTGGCAGCTCGTCGCCGGCGAGGCCGCGGACGAGGCCACGATGCGTGACCTCGAGTTCGCGTGGCGTGCGGTGCGCGCCGTGAAGTCGAACGCGATTCTGCTCGCCAAGGACGGTGCGTCGGTCGGTATCGGCATGGGCCAGGTCAACCGCGTCGACTCGTGCAACCTCGCCGTGACGCGTGCGGGCGCCGAGCGGGCCCGTGGTTCGGTGGCGTCGTCGGACGCGTTCTTCCCGTTCGCCGACGGCCTGCAGATCCTGCTCGACGCGGGCGTCCAGGCCGTTGTCGCGCCGGGTGGGTCCATTCGTGACGCCGAGGTCATCGACGCCGCGAACAAGGCCGGCGTCACCCTGTACTTCACCGGTACGCGTCACTTCGCGCACTGAGTGACACCTATGATCGACAACCCCCAGGTGGCGGGTTTGGCTCAAGATGGCCTGAACGTCGGCCCCATCTTCGGCCAAACCTGCCATCGTCGCGGTGCCCTGCGATGAAGCGTGACGCCAGAGCCTCCTCCGAGGCGCTTGCCCTCACTGCCGCGTTCTTCGGTGGGGCGTGCCTGTCGTTGCAGGCGCGCTTCAACGGGACGCTCGGTGAGCCGTTGTCCGAGCCGCTCGTCGCGGCGGTGTGGAGCTTCGGTTCGGGGCTCGCGCTGCTCGTGCTGACGCTCGTCGTGCCGAGCCTGCGCCGCGGCGCCGGTCGGCTCGTCGACGCGATTCGGGCGGGGCGTCTGCGCTGGTGGGAGTGCCTCGGCGGCGTTCTCGGCGGTGCGTTCGTGGCGGTGCAGACGAGCACGGTCGCCATCCTCGGGGTAGCGGTCTTCATCGTCGCGAGCGTCGGTGGCCGGGCACTCGGCGGGCTGCTCGCCGATCACGTCGGTGCCGGCCCCAAGGGGCGCACGCCGATCACCCCCGCTCGCGCGCTCGCCGGAGCGTTCGCCGTCGTCGGGGTCGGCATCACGGTGAGCGGCCAGCACGTCCCGGGTGGCATCGCGATCCTGCCGGCCCTCGCCGTCATCATCGCGGGCGTCATGACGCAGTTCCAGCAGGGTCTCAACGGGCGCGTCAGTGCGCGGGCAGGTAGTTCGTACGCGACGACGCTGCAGAACTTCCTCGTCGGCGTGATCGCTCTCGTGGTGTTCGCCGGTGCGCGCGTGCTCCTCGGCTTCACGCAGTGGCAGTGGCCGCACGACGCTCCCTGGTGGGCGTGGCTCGGTGCGCCGCTGGGCATCGCGTTCATCGGGTTGTCGGCGTGGGCGACGGAGCACATCAGCGTGCTCGTGCTCGGGCTCATGGGCATCATGGGGCAGCTCGTCGCGGCGCTCGTCATCGACCTGCTCGACCCGGTGGCGCGCGAAGGTGTCGGTGTGCGCACCGTCGTCGGCATGGTCGTCACCGCTGCGGCGGCAGCCATGGCGGCACGCTCCGGTGGCCGACGGGCTACTTCAGACGCGCGTTCGTGAGCTCGGCGAGGCGCTTGTAGCCCGCGTCGTTGGGGTGCAGGCCGTCAGGGCTGATCCACTCAGGGTGACCGGTGAGCGGGAAGTCGAGATCCAGCCACGTCGCACCTGAGCTGCGCACCACGGGTGCGGCGGCATCGCGCAGCCGTACGAGGTCGGGTGGGGGAGAACTCGCCGGTCCGATCAGTGCGATGACGACGACGCGCGCCTCGGGGACGCTTCTTCACCGCCGCGAGCGTCTCGCGCAGGCCCTCGACGATGGTCGCCGTCGGCACGCCGCGGGCGACGTCGTTCCATCGGCCGGAGATGATGACCGTGCCCGGCTTCGACGCTGCGGCTCGTGCGACCTGGGAAGCGTAGTGCTGCGTCGGACGCCCCACGTCGTAGCCCATGCCAGGCACGGCGACGTTGATCTCGTTCCACCCGCGCTCAGCGCTCAGGACGGTGGTCCATCGCTTGTCCGGTGAGCTCGCCTCCGAGCCGGCGGAGTAGCTGTCGCCGACGAAGGCCACCACGGGGCGTCCGCTCAGGCTGGGTGAGGGCGCGTCGGCGACCGGGGCTGACGAACGGCGGTCGACGACGAGGAACAACGCCACGACGACACCCCGACGACGAGTGCCACGAGCGCGGGAACGCGCCACGCCACTTTCCGCTCGGCACGCTCGTGTCATACGACGACCGTACGCGTGAGCCCAGGTCGATCACGAGCGTCCCGTCACACCCCGGTGTGAGCGCCGACCGCGCCCGGGGCGTCTGGCAGGATTGGGGCCATGACTGCGACGACGCTCGACGGCAAGGCCACCCTCGCGACGATCAAGGGCGAACTGCGTGAGCGCATCGCTGCGTTGAACGCGCGCGGCATCACGCCGGGCCTCGGCACGGTGCTCGTCGGCGATGACCCAGGCTCGCAGTGGTACGTCAACGCCAAGCACAAGGACTGCGCGGAGGTCGGCATCACCTCGATCCGCAAGGATCTGCCGGCCACCGCGACACAGGCCGAGGTCGAGGCCGTCATCGACGAGCTCAACGACGACGAGAACTGCACGGGCTTCCTCATCCAGCAGCCGACGGGTCTCGACGAGGTCGCGCTGCTCTCACGCGTCAAGCCGGAGAAGGACGTCGACGGTCTGCACCCGGTCAACCTCGGCAAGCTCGTGCTCGGCGAGGAGGCGCCGCTGCCGTGCACGCCGATGGGCGTCATCGAACTGCTGCGCCGTTACGACGTGTCGCTGAACGGTGCGGAGGTCGTCGTCGTCGGGCGTGGGCTGACGGTGGGGCGCCCGCTCGGTCTCATCCTCACACGTCGCAGCGAGAACGCGACGGCCATCCTGTGCCACACCGGCACGAAGGATCTCGCGGCTCACACGAAGAACGCGGACGTCATCGTCGCCGCCGCCGGTGTGCCGGGGCTCATCACGAAGGACATGGTCAAGCAGGGTGCCGCAGTGCTCGACGTCGGAGTCAGCCGCGTCGACGGCAAGGTGGCCGGTGACATCGCACCGGACGTCGCGGAGGTCGCCGGATTCATGTCGCCGAACCCCGGCGGCGTCGGCCCGATGACGCGTGCGCTGCTGCTGACGAACGTCGTGGAGGCCGCCGAGCGTGAGGCCGAGGCTCGGGGTCGGTGAGTCACTTCAAGCTCGGCGTCCCGTGGCTCGTCGTCGTGTTGCCGGTCGCGTTGGGCCTCGCCGTCGTCTTCGGCGGGCATGTGCGCGTCGGAGGCATCCTCATGGCCGTGGGTCCGCTGCTGGGGGCGATCATGCGCGCCGTCTTCCCCGAGCGTGTCGTGCCCGATCTCAAGGTGCGTTCGAGGGGCACGGACGTCGCGTTGTACGCGCTCGGTGCGATCGTCACCTTCGTCGCCTTCACGGGCGTCAAGCTCGGTTAGGTCGCAGCCGATGACACGTCCCTCGGAGGTCGAGGTGAGCGTCATCATCCCCGTCCGTGGGGCGAGCGCGAGCCTGGCCGTGCAGCTGAGCGTGCTCGGCGCGCCGCCGTTCACGTAGGACGAGCTGGATCGTGCACTCCGCGATGTGTGGGCGACGCTCGCAGGGTGACTGCCGCGAGATCTCGCGCAACCCGATCAGGTGACGCCGATGCCGCAGGGGACGTACCCGGTGTTGCTCGGGTGCTCGTTCGGTGTGCGGCGCAGTTTCGCACTCGAATTGGGTGGTTTCGACGAGACGTTCGGCAGCCAGGCCGAGGACAACGACCTCGCCCTGCGTGCCCAACGGCGGCTCGGGCACTGCCGCGGACGGGGCACGTCGCCGTCGCGTATCGGGTGCGCCAGCCCCCTGAGGCGTCGCTGCGACGCGCCGTCGGGGCGGGGTCCAATCACGCTCGCCTGTGTGCGGTGCACGACGTGTGGGGCCTGTCTCCGTCGTATCGGGGACGGTGGGTGCTGCGGCCCCTCAGGGGAGCGGCGCGTGGTCACGGCATCCTCGGCCCGCGTGCGGACGCGGTGGGGCGCCTGGCCGGACTCGTCGTCGGGCGCGTGTGGTTCAGGTCGCATCGTCGACGGCGGCCGGTGCCGTCAGCCGTCGTACCCGAGATGCCGAAGCGCACCGACGAGTGCGTGAGCGCGCCGTCTGGTGAACGCGCGACGAACAACGACGCAGTGACGGGGGCCGCGCGCGGCAAATGAGCGTCGCAGCAGGGGGCGGCACCCTAGAATCTGCGGCATGGGTTTGAAGATCTCGGTGATCGGCACGGGCTATCTGGGTGCGGTGCATGCGGCGTGCATGGCTGAGTTGGGTCATGACGTGGTGGGTGTCGACACGGATGTGTTGAAGATCGAGGCGTTGGCGGCGGGGCGTAGTCCGATCTTCGAGCCGGGGTTGCCGGAGTTGTTGGCGAGTGCGCAGGCGTCGGGTCGGTTGCGGTGGTCGACGGCCATCGCTGATGTGGCGGATGCTGATGTGCATTTCGTGTGTGTGGGGACGCCGCAGAAGCCGGGGGAGTATGCGGCGAACACGGATTATGTGTTCGGTGCGTTCGCGTCGTTGGCGCCGCACATGAAGGCGGGGTCGGTGGCGGTGGGCAAGTCGACGGTGCCGGTGGGGACGGTGCCGCGCGTGCTGGAGGTGCTGCAGGCCGGCGTGTGTGACGGGGTGGATGCGCGTCTGATCTGGAATCCGGAGTTCTTGCGTGAGGGATTCGCGGTGAAGGACACGTTGACGCCGGATCGGTTCGTGTACGGCGTGGAGGGGGAGTTCGCGGATGCGAATGTCGCGCGTCTGGATGAGGTGTATGCGCGGGCATTGGCGGCGGGTACGCCGCGGTTGGTGACGAATTTCGCGACGGCTGAGTTGGTCAAGGTGAGCGCGAATGCGTTCCTCGCGACGAAGATCTCGTTCATCAATGCGATGGCTGAGGTGTGTGAGGCGAGCGGCGGTGATGTCGTCGCGCTCGCGGATGCGATCGGGCATGACGAGCGCATCGGGCGCAAGTTCTTGGGTGCGGGTGTCGGGTTCGGTGGGGGGTGCTTGCCGAAGGACATTCGTGCGTTCATGGCGCGTGGTGAGGAGCTCGGCCTGGCGGAGTCGGTGGAGTTCTTGCGGACGGTGGATGCGACGAACGTGCGTCGTCGTTCGCGGGTGGTGGAGCTCGTGCGTGACGTATTGGGTGAGGACGTCGTGGGGGCGCCGGTGGCGGTGTTGGGGGCGGCGTTCAAGCCGAATTCGGATGATATTCGGGATAGTCCGGCGTTGGACGTGGCTGAGCGTTTGGTGGCGTTGGGTGTGGATGTGCGGGTGCATGATCCGGAGGCACTGGCTGTGGCGCGGGCGCAGCGTCCGGGGCCGGGTTATGTCGACACGGTGGATGAGGCGTTGGTGGGGGCGCGGGTGGTCGTGTTGTTGACGGAGTGGCAGGTGTATCGCGATCTCGACCCGGCCGATGTTGCTGAGCAGGTCGCGGGTCGTGTGCTCATCGATGGGCGGAATGCGTTGGATCGGCAGCGGTGGGCTGAGGCGGGTTTCACCGTCCACGCCCTCGGCCGCCCGACGATCACCCCCGCGAGCTGACATCTTCCCTGCGTCCAGATGCACCGGGGTGCACTTGGACGCAGGGTTTCGGGCTGGGCGCGGTTGCGGTCGGTGGGTTCGACACGATCATCCGGCCTTGAAACGATGAGCCCATGCGAGTGATCACGGCGAACGTCAACGGCATCAGGGCAGCGCGGCGTCGCGGGGGTCTAGAGTGGTTGGCGCAGCAGGAGCCGGACGTCGTCGCGATGCAGGAGGTGCGCGCGTCGGCGAAGCAGTTCGCGACCGCACTCGACGGTTCGGCCCTCGCCGAGTACGAACTCGCGCACGCCGAGTCGGCCGCTGCGGGCCGTGAGGGCGTCGCCATCCTGACGAAGCATGCGCTCGCGTCGTCGAGCAGCGTCATCGACGGCTTCGACGAGATCGGCCGCTGGGTGGAGGCTGACGTCGTCGTCGGCGGTCGCGCCGTCACGATCGCGAGCGTCTACGTGCATACCGGCGAGGCGGGCACCGACAAGCAGACTGCGAAGTACGCCTTCCTCGACGCGCTCGAGGCGCGGATGGCGCAGCTCGTCGATCGTCCGGCGCTCGTCATGGGCGATTTCAACGTCGCGCACACGGCGAACGACCTCAAGAACTGGAAGGGAAACCGTGGCAAGGCCGGGTTTCTCGAGGACGAGCAGGCGTACCTGACGCGGCTCACCCAGAACGGCTGGGTCGACGTCGTGCGCGCCAGTCACGGCGACGTGCCGGGCCCGTACTCGTGGTGGTCGTGGCGGGGAAAGGCGTTCGACAACGACTCCGGATGGCGCATCGACTACCAGTTCGCGAGCCCGGCGCTCGCCGCTGTCGCCCGCGAACCGTGGATCGGGCGCGCCGCAGCCTACGATCAGCGGTGGAGCGACCACGCGGCGGTCGTCGTCGACTACGACCTCGCCGCGCTCGAGACGACGGGGGAGTGACGTGAGCGAACCGCGCGACGCCGCGTCGTCGGGCGAACCGGCACAGGCTGACGAGGCCGTCGAGCCCGTCACGCCCGGGCAGTGGGGCATGTTCCGCACGCGCTCCGATCAGCGACGGCTCGCGCAGGTGCAGGCCGCGAAGCGCGAGCGTGAGGCAGCGCGAGCCCGCCCGGACGTTTCGCTCAGCCTCGATGCTGGGCCGGCGCCGGTTCGCCCTCAGCAGGCGGGCCATGAGGTCGACAGCCTGGCCACCGGGGATGATCGCGAGACCTTCACCATCCTCGGCGTGTGCACGGGAAACGTCTGTCGCTCACCGTATTTCGAGCGTGTGCTGGCTGCCGACCTGGCGGGCCTGCCGGCACGCGTCGAGGGCGCCGGGACGGGCGCGTTGCTCATCGAGAGGATGTCATCGGGGACGCAGGTTCTCCTGCGTGAGCGCGGCCTCGACGGCGCGCGCTACCGTCCGCGTCAGGTGACGCCCGCGCTCGTGCGCGAGGCGGACCTCGTGCTGGCAGCGTCGCGCGAGCATCGGCGCGTCCTCGTCGAAGAGGCGCCGACGGCGGCGTCGCGCATCTTCGCGTTGCTCGACTTCGCCGACGTCTGCGCCGAGGCGCCCCTACCCCGAGCCAAGGGCGTCGACGGGCTGCGCGAGTTCGTCGCCAATTCGACGGCGGGCAGCGTCGAGCGTCACAGCACTCGATCGGACGTCGAGGCGGAGATTCTCGACCCGTTCCGCCAGGGCCCCGAGGTCTTTGCGAGGATGGCGGCGCAGGCCGATCCGGCGCTTGCGACGGTGGCGGCGGCCGTTCGTCGCATCATGGGTTGAACGATTCGGCACGACAGTGAGGATGAGCGGATGAGCAACCACCACGCAGTGGAGTGCTGGCTGACGGACATGGATGGCGTTCTCGTGCATGAGGAGCGCGCCATTCCGGGGGCTGCGGAGTTCTTGCAAGCGTTGCAGGAGACGGGGCGTCGCTTCCTCGTGCTCACGAACAACTCGATCTACACGCCGCGCGATCTACGGGCGCGGTTGCTCGCGTCGGGCATCGACGTGCCGGAGGAGGCGATCTGGACGTCGGCGCTCGCGACGGCGCAGTTCCTCGCCGATCAGCGCGCTGGCGGCAGCGCGTACGTCGTCGGTGAGGCGGGGCTGACGACGGCGCTCCACAACGTCGGCTACACGATGACGGAGCGCGAACCCGACTACGTCGTGCTGGGGGAGACGCGCACGTATTCGTTCACGGCGATCACGCGCGCGATCCGTCTCATCGAGGGTGGGGCGCGGTTCATCGCGACGAACCCGGACGTCACGGGCCCGAGCACGGAGGGGCCGTTGCCGGCGACGGGGTCGATCGCGGCGCTCATCACGGCGGCGACGGGCGTCAAGCCGTACTACGTCGGCAAGCCGAATCCGCTCATGATGCGCAGCGCGCTCAACCGCATCGACGCGCACTCGGAGTCGACGGTGATGATCGGTGATCGTCTCGACACGGACGTGCGCAGCGGCCTCGAGGCGGGGTTGCGCAGCATCCTCGTGCTGACCGGGTCGACGAAGCCCGACCAGGTCGACCGCTACCCATTCGTACCGACGCGCATCTGCGACTCGATCGCCGACGTCGTGCCGCTTGTCCACGAGCTCTGCCCGGAGCGCATGGCGGCGGCTCTGAGCGAGGGCGGCGAGCATCGAGAGGCAGACGCGTGAGCGACGACTTCGACCCGTTCGCCGACGCGCCGCGTTCGCGCCCATCCAGGTGGGAGGACGAGCAGGAGCCGTCACAGCAGTCGTTCGACCCGTGGGCCGACCTGCCGACTCGGGCTTCGCGGCCGCGTCACGGTCTGGAGCTCCCGACCGACGCACCCGGTCTCGGCGGGATGTGGCGTGACGAGGAGGGGGCGTCGGCCGTGGGTCGCGGTGCGCAGCCGGCGGACAGGAACGGGTCCGCGTCGGCGCCGGGTGGTCGGATACTCGTCGTCTGCACCGGCAACGTGTGTCGTTCGCCGTACATTCACCTGCGCCTCGCTGCCGAGCTCGGTGAGGTGGGCGTCGAGGTGGCGAGTGCCGGTACCGGAGCGCTGGTGGGACGTCCTGTCGACCCGGGCTCGGTGGCGTTGCTCGATGCCGTGGGCGTCGACTCCAGTGCGTTCAGGGCGCGTCAGCTCACGGTGGACATGATCGAGGATGCCGATCTCGTGCTCACCGCGACGCGCGCGCACCGTCGCGCCGTGGTGCAGGAGGCGCCCCTGGGTTTGCGCAAGACGTTCGCGCTCGTGGACTTCGCCGACCTCGTCGCCGACGTGCAGCCGCAGGAGGTGGACGCTGCCCGCGGACGCACGGTGGTGAGCAAGCTCGTCGCCGCCGCCGGTGCGCGCCGTCACCTCGTGCACGCACGACCCGAGGACGACGAAGCGGACATCGTGGACCCGTTCAGGACGGGCCCCGAGGTGTTCGCTCAGATGGAGCGGCAGACCGTGCACGCTCTCGGGTTGGTCGCGGACCGCCTAGCAACTGTCGCAAAATCCTGGAGGAAAGAAGAGTCATGAAGGACCTAGTGATCGTTGGTTGCGGAGGGTTCGGTCGTGAGGTTCACGATGTGGTGGGCGCCATCAATGCCGTGGAGCCGACGTGGAACCTTGTGGGCTACGTCGATGACGCGCCCTCTGCGGCCAACGCTGCGCTCGTATCGCGGCGCGAATCGAGCGTCATCGGGACCGTAGACCGTGTGCTGGAGGACTTGCCGCCAGCTCACTTTGTCGTCGCCGTAGGACGCTCAGACGTCCGGAGGGCAATCGACAAACGGTTCATGGACGCTGGGTGGGCCCCGGCCTCCCTCATCCACCCGGCTTCGTCTATCGGGGCTGACGTGGTGGTAGGTGAGGCGGCGGTGATTTGCGCTGGAGTGCGGATCACGACCAACGTCCGAATCGGCTACTCGAACCATGTCAACCTGAACTCGACGATCGGCCACGATGTTGTGACCGGCGACTTCGTCTCGATAAATCCCCTCGTGGCCGTCTCAGGCGATGTGGCGATTGGAGATGATGTGCTCTTGGGTACGCACTGCGCGCTCCTGCAGGGGCTCGACGTCGGTAGGGGGGCGACAGTTGGCGCCGGGTCGTGCGTGGTCAAGCACGTTCCCGAGGGTGCGGTGGTCAAGGGAGTGCCCGCGCGGTAGGCGTGGTGGCTCTCGAGTTCGCTTCGTGTGCACTGCACGGCCTTCAGGGCGGTCGTCCTCTGCCGCTAGTCTCGTGTCGGGACGCGGGAGACGAACCCACGGTGTTGCTCGACCCGCATTGCGCTCCGCTGTCGTGTGAGGAATCAAGGAGTATGAGTGAGGCTTTCTGACCGCCGGGCAAGGCGGGTCGATCGGCGTGACCGCCGCCTTGTGTACGGAACCACGTCTGGACTCAGTCTGTGGGCCTTCTACCCAGGGCAACTGAACGGAATGCGCGAGCGCGGCTGGAACGTCATGGCCGTGGCAGACGACGACGACTACCTCGAAGCGGTGGCTGCGCGCGAGTGCGTCGACCGCGGGGCGATTGGTATGTCTCGGGAGATCTCGCCCCTGCGAGATCTGACGGCGCTGGCCCAATGGGTGGTTCGGCTTGGTCGATGGCGTCCGGCGGTCATCAACCTCGGTACGCCAAAAGCGGGCCTGCTGGGAGGCCTGGCGGCCACGGTCATGCGTGTACCGCGCCGGGTATATGTCGTTCACGGGCTTCGGTTCGAGGGGGCAGAAGGGCGGCAGCGTCGCCTACTCCTGGCGATGGAGAAGCTCGCTATCGCGTGTGCGACGCACGTCGTCGTGGTGAGTCCTTCGGTGGGGCGAGGCCTGCGCGACGCGGGCGTCGAGCGGCCGCTGTACCTCATCGGCGACGGGTCCTGCAATGGACTGGACAGTGAGTCGGCTCGTGCTGTCTGCGACGCTGTCGATGTGGTTGCGCGACGAGCCGCGCTTGGCATCGAACGTGACGCTTTCGTCGTCGGTTTCGTGGGGCGACTCACGCACGACAAGGGTCTCGCCCAACTGGCCGCAGCGCTCAAGACCCTGGGGGGCAAGGGGGTCCACGTGGCGTTGCTGGCCATCGGTGACGCCGAGGCCGAGGGTGCTGAAGAGATCCTGCGCGCCTCTGGCGTGTCAGCCACTCTCACTGGGTGGGTGGACGAGCCCATGACGTACATGCCCCTGATGGACGTCCTCGTCCTTCCGACGAAACGGGAAGGGTACCCGCTGGTGGTGCTCGAAGCGAATGCGGCAGGTGTGCCAGTGATCACCACCCGTGCGACCGGCGCCGTCGATGCGGTGGAGGACACCGTCGACGGTCTCTTGGTGGACTACGGCGACGCCGATGCGCTGGCGGACAGAATCGAGCAACTTGTGAACAGCCACGCTCTCCGGCAGCGCCTTGCCACCGCTGGTATGCATCGCGTCTGTACCCGCTTTCGATCTGACCGGATCTGGGACGGTCTGGACAGCATCTATCGAGGCCGACCGAACAGTGACGTGAGGCGTCTGCCGTGAAACCAAGACTGAGCGTCTACTCCACGTATGCGCCCCAGGCCGGCAGTACGCGCGTGCGAATCTACGACTGGCTGAAACATCTGGGCCTGGATGCCGACGCACATCAATATCTGAGCTTGCCGACGGCCGGCGTCAAGGACGTGGCCTCCAGGCCCATCGCCGTGGCCCGGGCCGAACGGTCCCTGCGCGAGCGCGCTTCCAGCCGCGACAACGTACTCATCTCCAGGGAGGCCTCACCGCTGAGCCGGGGGCAGGTCGAAGAGCGACTCCTTCGTGAGGCCAGGCACGGCGTGCTCGACATGGATGACGCCCTGTTTCATGACTCATCGCCACACCGGAGACTCTTCGGGGGCGCCGCCAAGTTCGAGCGAGCCGCTGCGGCCTCGGACGTCTTCGTGGCAGGTAGCCAGTACATCGCGGAGTGGGCGGCGACTCACGCGCGGAGGGTGGAGCTCATCCCGTCATGCGTGGAGCCCCGTGACTATCGGGTTTCCACGGGTACCGCAGGTGAGGAACCGGAACGAATGATCTGGGTGGGATCGGCTTCTACGGAGGCGTATCTCGTGCCGCTCATCGACGATCTGCTGCGACTCCATGAACGACGAGGTGCCCGGCTGCGCCTCGTCAGCTCGGCTCAGCACAATCCTGCCCTCGAACCGCTGCAGAACATGATGGACCGCGTTCCATGGCAGTTCTCGACGGCCGTTGGTGAGTTGGCGCAGGCAGATGTGGCTCTCGCCCCGTTGCAAGACACGCTCTTCGCCCGGGGCAAGTGTGCGTACAAGCTTCTGCAGTATGGTGCCGCAGGCGTCCCTGCTGTCGGCTCCCCGGTGGGCGCTAACGAACTTGCGCTGCAGCGTCTCGACGGGATCGCCGTGGGGCGCGAAGACAGCTGGTATGAGGCCGTGACTGAGGTGCTCGATGGGTCCGACACCCGTCGCGCTGCCCGCAGTGCTAGGGCGCGAGATGCAGTTGAGGAGCACTACAGTTTCCGCGCCTGGGCGGAGACGTGGAAGGCCTGCGTGATGCCTGATGCTTAGGGGTCTCGCTGCGCGGCCCGAAACGCGTGTCGTGGGCACCATGATCCTCCAGTCGGGAACAGCGATGCTTCTCGCTCTCCTCAGCGCCAGGTGGTTGGGGCCGGCTGACCGGGGCATCGTCGTCATCGTCACCTTCCTGGGCAGCATCCTGATGCTGGTAGGAAGTCTGGGCACCGCTACGGGCGCGCGTGTTCTCGTCGGGCACGAGGACGGAACGCGTCTGACCCCCCGAGGTGTTCTGCGTACCACCAGGCCATTGCTACTTGCTCAGGCTGGAACCGCCACCCTCGCAGGCAGCTTGACACTGTGGTTGGTGGACGGTCACGTGGACTGGGGCGTCTGTGTCCTGTTCGTGGCCTACGCCTGTTCGATGCTGTGGGCCTATCTCCGCAGGGAATTGCTGCACGGGCTGGGCCGTCACCAGGAAGCCGTACGCGGCGAGGTCTGCTCCGTCGTCGTCCAGCTCGGCCTAATTGCAGCCGCTCACCTGGCAGGGCATCTGAACGTGTACGTCGCTGTCGCGGCGATGGCAGTAGGCATTCTGGCTCAGGTGGCGTACCAGACCCCGTACCTCTTCCCCGGTGACTTGGACGCCGCAGAACACGAACGCGGTGACCTCAGGAGCCTGGTGGGTTTCAGCGTTCCTGCACTGGCCACGACCGTCGGCCAGGAATACACCTTGCGCGCTGACCGGCTGTTTCTGGGAGTGTCGATCGGTAGCGCCAGCGCGGGTGTCTACGGCTCGGCCGCGTCCCTGGCGGAGGCGCCGACGCTCCTTGGGGCCGGCGCGTCCCAGATCTTGTTCCGGCAGGCCGCACGAGGCCTCACACTGGTCCATCTCCTCAAGTGCCATGCGGTAGTGGGGTGCGCGACGGCCGTAGGTGCGGCCGCACTGTGGATCACCGGGCCGGCCTTGATCGACATCACTCTCGGCGCGGAGTACCACAGTGCAGTGGGTTCCTTGCGGATTCTTGGCATCGGCGCGATTCCGTTTGCCCTGTATCAGTTGAACGTGGCGGTGATCAACGGGACGGGCAATCTAGGGGGCGCGGCTCGCCTGGCTGGCGCAGGCGCCTTGACGCTCACTGTCGCGTGCTTCGCACTGATCCCTTGGGTGGGGGCGAATGGAGCCGCTTGGGCGAGCGTGATGAGCTATTCGGTGCTGGCGGTGGGGAGCTTCGCTGCCCTACCTTCTCTGCAGCACAAACCGATCCGACCATGAGAGCTACACCCCAGCCGTGCCCGACCGCCTGCAAGTAGGGGTTGGAGGCGTTAGCGATCAGGAGAGCAACCCCGGCCGTGGTCGACGCGAACGAAGGCGCTGAGGAACAGGAGCGCAGCGACGAGGACGGCCACCACACCGAGTAGGCCCAAATTGAACAGCAGAAGACCCAACCGACAAGAATGAGCCATTCCGGGGGCCGAGCTTGTCTGCCCTAAGAGCGCCTCTGACCTGCGCGGTGCGGCCTGGGCGAGTTTGCTCAGTTATTCGACTCTGGCTCTTGTCACCTGGCCCGCTGCGCTACGTGGAGCTCTTGCTGGTCTTGGAAGATGAACGTCCTGAGCGCGCTCTGTTTACTTCTCCGTGGACGAAGCCTTTTGGTGGAACGTCGGACGTTCCTGGTCTTCCAGTGATGAGCGGGCTCGTTTCCGACGACGGTGCTTCTTTGCGAGAGGAAGATACCGCAGCAAGACTTGGAACCACCGCATAGATGACGAGCGACATGACACTCATGTATCGGTTAATAAAGGGCGCGAAGAGGGTTAATCCGATAAGATACGAGGCGATCAAGTAATGACCCCCGCCTCTATTTCGTAGTCGGGTCATTACTGAAATAATAAATCCGGTTATCGATGACCCGAGCAGCACGCCTGGCGCGCGGAAATCTCGGTACCAAGGTTCTAGCCACGTGTACACGTTGGTGGGCTCTGGAATGTTGACGAAGGGGGAAACCTCCTCCCAGGGCTGACTTATTGGTGCAAGCTTGAGCGGCCCGACGAGCGTTGCTTTTCCGAGGAGGAGGGGGTTGTAGTCTCCGTAGATGGATCTCCCCATGGAGGGAGGAGGTGGAAACCTGTCATCTTTCGATGACGTCAGTGCGTTAAAGGCTGGCGTCCCGCTCGAGAGGTAATGAAAAGATGTTAAGTATGGACTGTCGCGCCACTCCCGATCTACGTGGGAACTGACGGCGTAGTTCGCGCTGGCATTCTTGCCCAGCGCGGACGACAGCCCTTGGAAGATGGCGAGTGCTACAAGTCCAAGCGTCGCAAAGGCTATTATCCGCCCCTTCGGGCGCGGTCCTCTCGCGGGCTTGGTATCGAGTCGCTGAAGTATTAGAACGCCTGCTGCCCAGGCTAAACACACGAAGAGGTTGGTGCGTTGGAGGGCGGCAGCTTGAGCAATTACGAGGTAGGACAGGACCGTAACGCGCGTGGGCCAGCGTAGGCGGAAGGAAAGGAATTTGGTGAAGGAGGTGAGTATGAAGCAGATTGGTCCGAGGTAGAAGAGTATTTTTCCGTAGAGCGGAAAAGCCGAGAGGTAGGCAGCCGACTCTCCGGCGCGGATTGATTCTGGATTTGATATGAGAGATGACAGGCCGAAGAGTGATGAAATTGTCTTCAGGTAGACGGCGAATCCGACTGTAAAGCCCAGGAGAAGTGCGACATAGAGGGCCTTGGATACTCCGAAGGTTCCCGGTTTTCGATCTTTTTCTGTTGTGGAGATTGCTTTGGCGGCTGGCAGCGACCCGGCCCAAGCTCCGATGTTGAATAGCACTATTCCGAGGACGATTAGTAACCAAGTCTTCGCTGAGAGGGGGTTGTAATTCATGATACCCGTCGCGATGACGGCAAAGGAAAGTGCCCAGACAGTGTTGTGGAGAATCGTCGTTGCGGCAAATGTGGAAGGGCGCCTCAGCGCGGAACCTGCGACGAAGGTGAGGATTGCGCAAGCGGAAAGCGACAGGGATTCGATAGGAAGCGTCAACATGACCGCCTGCGTGGGGGGGTGCCCATGAACTCGTGCATCGTCACGACGCCATCGGCCGAAATGCCCTCACGGCGAACGACACCGAGAACCGTCTTGAGCAGGATGTCTAGGTCCATGCGCCAGTTGTGCTCGTCGACGTAGCGCACGTCGTAGGCGAACTTCTCCTCCCACGAGATGGCATTACGACCGTTCACCTGCGCGAGGCCCGTCAGGCCCGGGCGCACCTCGTGGCGGCGCGCCTGTTCGGGGGAGTATCGCTCGAGGTACGCCATGAGCAGCGGGCGTGGGCCGACGAGCGACATGTCTCCCTTGACGATGTTCCACAACGTCGGGAGTTCGTCGAGGCTGGTCGAACGGAGGAAGGCGCCGAACGATGTCATTCGGTCGTCGTCCGTGACCCACCCGCGCGACTCGTCGACCGGCAGCATCGTGCGGAACTTGATCATCGTAAAGGGCTTGCCGTCACGCCCCGGGCGCTCCTGGCGAAACAGCACCGGTGGGCCGAGCTTCGCCCGCACCGCGACGGCGATGCCCGCCTGCAGCGGCAACGACACGACGAACGCCGGAGCCGTCAGCATCAGATCCATCGCCCGCTTGAGAACGGCCTGACGGCGCATCAGCGCGCCACCAATTCACGGAACGCCGCGATGACACGCGCGACGTCGTCGTCGCTGAGGTCGACACCCGACGGCAGGTTGAGACCCGAGTGGAACAACCCGGCGGCGACGTCGCCGCCGAACGTGCGCGCCGAGGCGTACATCGGCTGCATGTGCATCGGCTTCCACAGGTGACGCGCCTCGATGTCGGCGGCGTTGAAGCCCTCGACGACGTGGTCGATGAAACCGGGCTCGTGACCGTCGACGATGGCACCTGTGAGCCAGCAGTTGTCGTGGCGGTCGTCGTCACCCTCGCTCCGGCCGAGCAGGCGCACGCCGTCTAGATCGGCGAACGCATCGGCGTACAGGTCGCGAATCTCCCGGCGGCGCGCGATCATCGCGTCGAGCCGCTCGAGCTGGCCGATGCCGAGCGCCGCGAGCAGGTTCGACATGCGGTAGTTGTACCCCACCTCGGTGTGCTCGTACCACGGCGCGGGCTGACGAGCCTGCGTCGACAGGTAACGCGCGCGAGCCAACAACTCGGCGTCGTTGCTCAGCAACATTCCGCCACCGGACGTCGTCATGATCTTGTTGCCGTTGAACGAGATCGCCGCACACGACCCGAACGACCCGCACGCCGCGCCGTCGAGACTCGCACCGAGCGCCTCCGCAGCATCCTCGACGAGCGGAATGCCGCGCTCGGCGAGGGCGGGCACGAGCGTCGAGTAGTCGACCGCACGGCCGTACAGATCGACCGTGACGACCGCGGCGACGTTCTCACCCCCCGCGCTCAGCGCGTCGACGGCCTCGATCATGAGCGCGACATCGACGTTCGCGTCACTCGCCTGCGAATCGACGAACACGGGCGTCGCACCCGTGTAGACGATCGCGTTCGTCGTGGCAGCAAACGTCATCGACGGCACGACGACGACGTCACCGGCCCCGACGCCGTGGTGCAGCAGCGCCAGGTGCAACGCAGCCGTGCCCGACGAGAGCGCCAACGCGCCGGCGACCCCGGTGCGCTCGGCGATCTCCGCCTCGAAACGGTCGACCATCGGGCCCAGGGGAGCAACCCACCCCGAGCGCAACGCCTCGACGACGAGCTGCTCCTCGCGCTCGGTGACGGTGGCCTTCGACAGGTGAATGCGTGCCATCAGATGTTCTCCCCACCATGGTGATCGGCGACGGAATCGGGGGAGAGGATCGGCCCCTCCGCGGTGATGTCGATGTCCTTGCTCGGGTCGTGATCGCGATGCCCGCCGGAGTGCTCGACCATCCAGGCGAGCGCGTCGGCGTCCGTGTCGAAGTACTGCGCGCGCACGAGCTGCGGGTCGATCGCCGGCACGTTGACGTGCGAGACGAGCGGGTGCTCGGAGGTCTTGATCTCCTCGCCGGGCGTGAACAACTGCTCCGAGAGCTTCTCGCCCGGGCGCAGCCCCGTGTACTGGATCTCGATGTCGTGCGTGCCCGCCATCTCGATGAGCGTGCGCGCCACGTCGACGATCTTCACAGGCTTGCCCATGGCGAGCACCATGACCTCACCGTCCGTGCCGATCGCCGACGCCTGGAGCACGAGCTGACACGCCTCCGGGATGAGCATGAAGAACCGCTCGACGTCCGGGTGCGTCACCGTCACCGGCCCACCGCGCTCGATCTGCGCCGTGAACGCCGTGATCACCGAGCCGCGCGAACCGAGGACGTTGCCGAATCGCACACTGACATACGTGTCGTCAGCGGCGCTCGCGAACGACGCCGTCAGACGCTCCGCGAGACGCTTCGAATACCCGAGCACCGACGACGGCCACGCCGCCTTGTCGGTCGAGACGTTGACGAACGTCTCGACGCCGACGGCCTGCGCCGCCTCGAGCACGTTGAGCGTGCCGAGCACGTTCGTCTTCCACGCCTCGATCGGAAACTGCTCGAGCAACGTGAGGTGCTTGAGCGCCGCGGCGTGAAACACGACCTGCGGCTGCTCCCGCTCGAACACCGTTGCGAGCGACTGCGGGTCACGGATGTCACACAGCGCGAGCGTGCCGTCGTCGAGCAGCGCCCGACCCGTCATCGACATCTGTGCGGCGTGCATCGCCGATTCGTCGCGATCGAGCAGCACGAGCTTTGCCGGGCCGTATTTGTCGAGCTGACGGCACAGCTCCGAACCGATCGAACCGCCCGCACCCGTGACGAGTACGCGCTTGCCCGCGATCGACTGACGAATCGCCGTCTGGTCCAACTCGATCCGCTGACGCCCGAGCAGATCCTCGAGGTTCAGCTGACGCAGATCCGCGCCGCGTGGCGAGTGGAACATCTCGTTGAGCGGCGGCATGATCAGCACGTCGAGACCGGCCTGACGGGCGCGCTCGGTGACGTCACGCACGTCCTCGCCCTGCATCGTGGACGCCGCGATGATGAGTGCGCTCGCGTTGGTGCGCTCCGCCTCGCGTGCGATGGCCTCACGCGTGCCGGTGACGCGCAGGCCGTCGACGTTCAAGCGGCGCTTGCCCGGGTCGTCGTCGAGCAGCGCGGCGGGCACGTACCGCGTGCCCTCCGAGGTGTCGCGGTGCAAACCGCGCACGAGCTGACGCCCGCTGTGGCCGGCGCCGAAGACGATGGCCTGCAC